>NZ_JBIUWM010000032.1:15468-71052 GCF_044743445.1 Pseudomonas sp. NPDC087615
AGCTAAGGCGCCGGGGGACCTAACAGTGGTCTCCCCCCCTCAGGGACAGCGGGATCGACGCTACGGGCGCCTGGTATCGCCCCTATCTGCTCTGGCTGATCCTGATTGTCGTGACCTTCATCCTGCAGAGCCAAAAAGATGCCGATGAGCTTTAGCCTGACCCAGATGATCCTGATCAGCGCCGCGTACCTGGCGGTGCTGTTCGGTGTTGCCTGGATCAGCGAACGGGGCATGATCCCGCGGGCGATCATTCGCCATCCGTTGACTTACACCCTGTCACTGGGGGTTTACGCCAGTGCGTGGGCGTTCTACGGCACGGTGGGCCTGGCCTATCAGTACGGCTACGGCTTTCTTTCCAGCTATCTCGGGGTGTCTGGCGCGTTTTTGCTGGCGCCGGTGTTGCTGTATCCGATCCTGAAAATAACTCGCACCTATCAACTGTCGTCGCTGGCGGATCTGTTTGCCTTCCGCTTCCGCAGCACCTGGGCAGGCGCGTTGACTACGATTTTCATGTTGATCGGTGTGCTGCCGTTGCTGGCGTTACAGATTCAGGCAGTAGCCGACTCCATCGGCATTCTCACTGGCGAGCCGATTCAGAGCCGTGTGGCGCTGGCGTTCTGTGCGCTGATCATTTTGTTCACGATTTTCTTTGGTTCACGCCACATCGCCACCCGCGAGAAGCACGAAGGCCTGGTGTTCGCGATTGCCTTCGAGTCGGTGATCAAACTGATCGCTCTCGGCGGCGTTGGCCTGTATGCGCTGTACGGCGTGTTCGACGGCCCGCAACAGCTTGAACTGTGGCTGCTGCAAAACCAGACCGCCCTCGCCGCTTTGCACACGCCGCTGCAAGAAGGCCCGTGGCGTACGCTGCTGCTGGTGTTCTTCGCGTCGGCCATCGTGATGCCGCACATGTATCACATGACCTTTACCGAGAACCTCAATCCGCGCTCACTTGTCAGCGCCAGCTGGGGCTTGCCACTGTTCCTGCTGTTGATGAGCCTGGCGGTGCCGCTGATCCTGTGGGCCGGCCTCAAGCTCGGTGCCACCACCGACCCGGAATACTTCACCCTCGGCATCGGCATTGCCGCCAACAGCAAACCCTTGGCCTTGCTTGCTTATGTCGGCGGCCTGTCGGCCGCCAGCGGACTGATCATCGTCACCACCCTGGCGTTGTCAGGCATGGCGTTGAACCATTTAGTGCTGCCGCTCTATCAGCCGCCCGCCGAAGGCAATATCTACCGCTGGCTGAAATGGACCCGCCGCGCACTGATCGTCGCGATCATCATGGCCGGTTTCGGCTTCTATCTGATGCTCGGCGCCGGGCAGGATCTGGCCAACCTCGGCATCGTCGCGTTTGTGGCCACCCTGCAATTCCTACCGGGCGTGTTGTCGGTGCTGTACTGGCCGACCGCCAACCGGCGCGGCTTTATCGCCGGGCTGCTGGCCGGGATTCTGGTCTGGGTCATCACCATGCTCTTGCCGCTGGTCGGCAATCTGCAGGGTTTCTACATTCCGCTGCTGAACATGATTTACGTGCTGGACGACACCAGTTGGCACATGGCGGCCATCGCGTCGCTGGCCGCTAACGTGCTGATGTTCACCTTGATTTCGCTGTTCACCAATGCCAGCCCCGAAGAGGCCAGCGCCGCGGAAGCCTGCGCGGTGGATAACGTACGCCGTCCGCAACGCCGCGAGCTGCACGCCGCATCGCCGCAGGAATTCGCCACACAACTGGCCAAACCGCTCGGCGCCAAAGCGGCGCAGAAAGAAGTCGAACAGGCCTTGCGCGACCTTTACCTACCCTTCGATGAGCGTCGGCCTTACGCCTTGCGCCGATTACGCGACCGTATTGAAGCCAACCTCTCCGGGCTGATGGGTCCGAGTGTGGCGCAGGACATGGTCGAAACCTTCCTGCCGTACAAGGCCGGCGGCGAAAATTACGTCACCGAAGACATCCACTTCATCGAAAGCCGCCTTGAGGATTACCACTCGCGCCTCACGGGCCTGGCTGCCGAACTCGACGCACTGCGCCGCTACCACCGCCAGACCCTTCAGGAACTGCCAATGGGCGTCTGCTCGCTGGCCAAGGACCAAGAGATCCTGATGTGGAACAAGGCTATGGAAGAGCTGACCGGGATCGCCGCGCAGCGCGTGGTCGGCTCGCGCTTGAGCACCATTGGCAATCCATGGAAAGAATTGCTCCAGGGTTTTATCAACTTGCCGGACGAACACTTGCACAAACAGCATCTGGCACTCGACGGACAGACTCGCTGGCTGAACCTGCACAAAGCGGCAATCGATGAGCCGTTGGCACCGGGTAACAGCGGTTTGGTGTTGCTGGTAGAAGATCTGACCGAAACCCAGATGCTTGAAGACAAATTGGTCCACTCCGAGCGTCTGGCCAGCATCGGTCGCCTCGCCGCAGGTGTCGCCCACGAAATCGGCAACCCGATCACCGGCATCGCTTGCCTGGCGCAGAACCTGCGCGAAGAACGCGAAGAGGACGACGAGCTGACTGAGATCAGCGGACAGATTCTCGAACAGACCAAGCGCGTGTCACGCATCGTTCAGTCGCTGATGAGTTTTGCCCATGCCGGTGGTCATCAGCATAACGACGAGCCCGTTTGTCTGGCCGAAGTGGCCCAGGATGCCATCGGGCTATTGGCGCTGAACCGGCGCAATTTCGAAGTGCAGTTCTACAACCTGTGCGACCCGGATCACTGGGTCGAAGGTGACCCACAACGCCTTGCCCAAGTGCTGATCAATCTGCTCTCCAACGCTCGTGACGCCTCGCCTGCCGGCAGTGCCGTGCGGGTCAAGAGCGAAGCCGGCGAACATACGGTCGACCTGATCGTTGAGGACGAAGGCAGTGGTATTCCGAAGAACATCATGGACAGATTGTTCGAACCTTTTTTCACCACCAAGGATCCTGGTGAAGGTACCGGTCTGGGCCTTGCACTGGTCTATTCCATCGTTGAAGAGCATTATGGACAAATCACCATCGACAGCCCGGCTGATGTACAAAGCCAGCGCGGCACCCGTATCCGGGTGACCTTACCGCGTCATGTCGAAGCGACGTCCGCTGTGAACTGAGACCGTCGAGAGTATCGAATCAATGCCGCACATTTTGATCGTCGAAGACGAAACCATTATCCGCTCCGCCTTGCGCCGCCTGCTGGAACGTAACCAGTACCAGGTCAGCGAAGCCGGTTCAGTGCAGGAAGCACAAGAACGCTTCACCATTCCTACGTTCGATCTGATCGTGAGCGATCTGCGCCTGCCGGGCGCTCCAGGTACCGAGCTGATCAAGCTCGGCCAGGGCACGCCGGTGCTGATCATGACCAGTTACGCCAGCCTGCGCTCGGCGGTCGACTCGATGAAGATGGGCGCGGTGGATTACATCGCCAAGCCTTTCGACCACGATGAAATGCTTCAGGCCGTTGCGCGGATCCTGCGTGATCGCCAATCGGCGCCGGCAGCGGGCGAAGCCGTTGCCAGCAAACCTGCCAATGGCAGCGGGAAAACCGCCACCGACAACAGCAACGGCGAAATCGGCATCATCGGCTCCTGCCCACCGATGCAGGATCTGTACAGCAAGATCCGTAAAGTCGCGCCGACCGATTCCAATGTGCTGATTCAGGGCGAGTCCGGCACCGGTAAAGAACTGGTGGCCCGCGCCCTGCACAACCTGTCGAAACGCGCCAAGGCACCGATGATCTCGGTGAACTGCGCCGCCATCCCGGAAAGCCTGATCGAATCCGAACTGTTCGGCCACGAGAAAGGCGCGTTCACTGGCGCCAGCGCCGGGCGTGCCGGTCTGGTGGAAGCGGCGGACGGCGGTACGCTGTTCCTCGATGAAATCGGCGAGCTGCCGCTGGAAGCCCAGGCCCGCCTGCTGCGCGTGTTGCAGGAAGGTGAAATTCGCCGTGTGGGCTCGGTGCAATCGCAGAAGGTCGATGTCCGTCTGATCGCGGCGACTCACCGAGACCTCAAGAGCCTGGCGAAAGTCGGCCAGTTCCGGGAAGACCTTTATTACCGTCTGCATGTGATCGCGTTGAAACTGCCAGCCCTGCGCGAGCGCGGTGCCGACGTCAACGAGATCGCCAATGCTTTCCTCGCTCGCCAGAGTGCGCGGATCAACCGTACCGACCTGAAATTTGCTGCGGATGCCGAGCAGGCCATCCGTCACTATTCCTGGCCGGGTAACGTCCGTGAACTTGAAAACGCGGTCGAGCGCGCGGTGATCCTCAGCGAGAGCCCGGAAATCTCTGCTGAACTGCTGGGTATCGACATCGAGCTGAGCGACCTGGACGACGACGAATTCATTGGTCTCCCGCCGCAAACCTCAGGTAACGCCAGCAACAGCAGCCACGAACCCACCGAAGACTTGTCGCTGGAAGACTACTTCCAGCATTTCGTCCTCGAGCATCAGGACCACATGACCGAGACCGAACTGGCGCGCAAACTGGGCGTCAGCCGTAAATGCCTGTGGGAGCGGCGTCAGCGCCTGGGCATTCCACGGCGCAAGACCGGGGTCGCCAGCGAGAGCTGAACGTTACCTGTCGAGTGTGCGGGTAACGCTTGAAGATGTGAAAAAACTGTTACCTCAGTCTTTCCACGTAACAGAAGCCGGGGTTATCGGTAACGAAACCCCGGCTTTTTTTCGCCCTGACAAAAGGCTCAGATCGACCTAACCCCTTGTTTTGTTGGGCTTCGCAAAAGTTGGCACGGCACCTGCTATATGTTTGGTACAAGAACAATAACAAGCAATGCACAAGACAATAAAAATAAGACGAATCGACTCACGCACAATAAAAACAAGACGGCGAGAGGCGCAGCTAACTGATTCTTTTGGAGAGGCGTTGTATTTGGGGCTTGCCCCACGACCAGGCCGAGAACAACAAAAACTGTCCTAAGACAGAGCCTGTACTGGTTGGATCGAGAGATCACTGCAATTCAGCGACCAAAGCAATCCGTTTGCTCTTGGCTCCCGATTGGGAGGGTCACGAAGCAAAAGCTTCGTGACGAGGGCACTCAACAAAAACAAGAAGCCCGAATCAATAATAAAAAGAGCACGCAACTACTTCTTGGGGAGCTTCGGCTCCCCTTGTAGTTTCTCCCATCCGGGAAATCCTGCTGTTTTGCCCTCCTCGACCCTTGCAGCTTGCGGCTTACAGCTCAAATCTGCCGTGTCCTACACCATCCCCCGACTAAATGCTAGAATCTGCGCCCATCATGCGGTCATTCTTTGGTATGGCCGAACATTCCTTCAAACAGTGCATCCCATGCTGAAGAAGTTGTTCCAGTCATTCCGAACTCCCGTGCGTCGTACGCAACACATCCGCAGCACCCCTGAAGTGCTTAACAGCGGCCAACATTCGCTGCAGAAAACGCAATTCAGCCGCTATGCGGTCAATATCGTCGAACGCTTGCAGGGCGCCGGTTACCAGGCCTATCTGGTCGGTGGCTGCGTGCGTGACATGCTTTTGGGCATTACGCCCAAGGATTTCGACGTCGCCACCAGCGCCACGCCCGAGCAAGTGCGCGCCGAATTCCGCAATGCGCGGATCATCGGTCGTCGCTTCAAACTGGTGCATATTCATTTCGGTCGCGAAATCATCGAAGTCGCGACCTTCCGCGCCAACCACCCGATAAACGAAGACGACGAAGACAGCAATCAGTCTTCGCGTAACGAAAGCGGGCGGATTCTGCGCGACAACGTCTACGGCACCCTGGAAGAAGACGCGCAACGCCGCGACTTCACCATCAACGCCCTGTATTACGATCCGGTCAGCGAGCGCATCCTCGACTACGCCAACGGCGTGCACGACATCCGCAATCACCTGATCCGCCTGATCGGCGATCCAAAGCAGCGTTACCAGGAAGACCCGGTGCGCATGCTGCGGGCCGTGCGTTTCGCGGCCAAGCTCAATTTCGGCATCGAGAAACACACGGTTCAGCCAATCCGCGAACTCGCGCCGATGTTGCGCGAGATCCCTTCGGCACGCTTGTTTGAAGAAGTGCTCAAGCTGTTCCTCTCCGGCCACGGCGCGATCACCTTCGAAATGCTGGTCGATCTGCAACTGTTCGCCCCGCTGTTCCCGGCCAGCGCCGACGCACTGGATCACAACCCGGATTACACCCACACGCTGATCAGCGAAGCGCTGACCAACACCGACTTGCGCATCAAGCAGAACAAACCGGTGACCCCGGCGTTCCTGTTTGCCGCAATGCTCTGGCCTGCCCTGCCGGCCCGTGTGCTGCGTCTGCAAGAGCGTGGCATGCCGCCGATCCCGGCGATGCAGGAAGCGGCGCACGAGTTGATCGCCGAGCAGTGCCAGCGCATCGCGATTCCGAAACGCTTCACCATGCCGATCCGCGAGATCTGGGACATGCAGGAACGCCTGCCACGTCGCAGCGGCAAACGTGCCGATCTGTTGCTGGACAATGCACGTTTCCGCGCCGGTTACGACTTCCTGCTGCTGCGTGAAAGCGCGGGCGAGCAGACGGATGGCCTGGGCGAATGGTGGACGGACTATCAGGACGCCAACGACAGCGAGCGTCGTGACATGATCCGCGATCTCAGTGGCAAAGGTGATGACGCCAGCGGCGCGCCGCGCAAACGTCGTCGCAGCGGCGGTTCCAAGCGCAAACGTGCCGGTACACCGAGCACAACAGGCGAATAAACATGGAACGGATCTACATCGGCATGGGCAGCAACCTCGCTGACCCGGCCGAACAATTGCGCAGCGCCGTCGGGGCGCTGGGGCAATTGCCGCACACCATGGTCGCCGGTGTTTCCGCCTTCTATCAAAGCGACTCATTGCTGCCGGGCCAACCGCGCTACACCAACGCCGTGGCGGCGCTCGACAGCGATCTTGCGCCGCTGGATCTGCTCGATTCGCTGCAAGCGATTGAAAACGATCAAGGCCGCGAACGCCTGGAACGTTGGGGTCCGCGTACGCTGGATCTGGATATTCTGCTGTTCGGTGATCGGTTGATCGACGAACCACGGCTGAAAGTCCCGCATTACCAGATTCAGGAAAGAGCGTTCGTCCTGTATCCACTCGCAGAACTGGCCCCGCAAGATCTGCGGTTGGCCGATGGCCGCACTCTCTCCGACCTGCTGGCCGCGTGCCCGTTCGTCGGCCTGGAACGCCTCTCCAAAACTTAAAATCAATTCCCCCTTGTGGGAGCGGGCTTGCTCGCGAAAGCGCTGTATCAGTTGACTCAAATGCTGAAGAACACGACGCCTTCGCGAGCAAGCCGACTCGCACATTGCCGATTCCTCATTCGGGTTTTGTCGGACAATAAAGCCTCGAGTCAGCCCCACCACGCCGCTGAATCGGATCAGTAACGCCGGTAACACTCCCCTCGTAACAACGCGGTAACACACGCAATTGACTTCCTGTTGGCTCATCACGACTATAGGCGTCCCGCTGCCGCCAACCCGGCACATACGGGCGCCATCCAGGCCTTATAAGCACGACAAAAGACCGTGCGCCTGAGTAAATGAAGAATCACGCGCGTTACTCGCAGTAGTTTCCATAGCGCCTGAACGAGGATTTTTTACATGCCAGCCATCACCCTGACCACGCTCCAGAGCCTCAAGCAAAAAGGTGAAAAGATCACCATGCTGACCTGCTATGACGCGACCTTCGCCCACGCCTGCAACGAGGCCGGTGTCGAAGTGCTGCTGGTGGGCGACTCCCTCGGTATGGTCCTGCAAGGTCACGACAGCACATTGCCAGTGACCACTGCGGAAATGGCCTACCACACCGCCTGCGTCAAACGCGGCAACACCGATGCCCTGATCCTGGCCGACTTGCCCTTCATGGCCAACGCGACTCTCGAACAAACCATGACCAACAGCGCCCTGCTGATGCAGGCCGGTGCGCACATGGTCAAGGTTGAAGGTGCGCTGTGGCTGGCGGAGTCGATCCGCCTGCTGGCCGAACGTGGTGTGCCGGTCTGCGCCCACATGGGCCTGACCCCGCAAGCCGTGAACATTCTCGGTGGCTATAAAGTGCAGGGCCGTAACGAGAACCAGGCGCGGCAGATGCGTGCCGACGCGATCTCGCTGGAACAGGCGGGTGCGGCGATGCTGCTGCTTGAATGCGTGCCGAGTGAACTGGCTGCAGAAATCAGCCAGGCCGTGAAGATTCCAGTCATTGGTATCGGCGCCGGTAACGCCACCGACGGCCAGGTTCTGGTGCTGCACGACATGCTCGGCCTGTCGATCACCGGCCGCGTGCCGAAATTCGTCAAGAACTTCATGAACGGTCAGGACAGCATCCAGTCGGCCTTGAAGGCGTACGTCAGCGAAGTCAAAGCCACCACGTTCCCTGGTATCGAACACGGATTCTCTGCATGAACACCGTAAAAACCGTACGCGAACTGCGCGCCGCCGTAGCCCGCGCCCGCAGTGAAGGCAAGCGCATCGGCTTCGTGCCGACCATGGGCAACCTGCACAGCGGCCACGTCGCACTGATCACCAAAGCCACGCAACGGGTGGATTTCGTGGTCGCGAGTATTTTCGTCAACCCGCTGCAGTTCGGCGCCGGCGAAGACCTCGACAAGTACCCGCGCACCCTCGCTGCGGATCAGGAACAACTGCTGGAAGCCGGTTGCGATCTGCTCTTCGCTCCGACCGTCGAAGAAATGTACCCCGACGGCATGGCCGGGCAGACCCGGGTCAGCGTGCCGCAACTTTCCGAAGGCCTGTGCGGCGCCAGCCGTCCGGGGCACTTCGAAGGCGTGGCCACGGTGGTCAGCAAGTTGTTCAACATGGTCCAGCCGGATCTGGCGATTTTTGGCCAGAAGGATTACCAGCAACTGGCGGTAATACGCGCACTGGTGCATGACTTGAACATGCCGATCCAGATCATCGGCGAGCCGACGGTTCGCGCCGCCGATGGCTTGGCGCTGTCCTCGCGCAACGGTTTCCTCAGCGAAGAACAACGTGCCGTAGCGCCAGTGGTCTATCGCATCCTGAGCACGATTGCCGAGTCGATCAAACAAGGTAATCGCGACTTCCCGGCGTTGATCACTGCTCAATTGCAACAATTGGAAGCCGCTGGCCTGCGCCCGGATTACCTGGACATTCGCCATGCGCTGACCTTACGCCCAGCGTCGGCTGAAGACCGCGATCTGGTGATTCTGGTGGCGGCGTTCCTTGGCACCACGCGGTTGATCGACAACCTGCACCTGAATCTCGATAGCCCGACCTGAAAACACTGCAATACAACCTGTGGGAGCGAGCCTGCTCGCGAATGCAATCTGTCAGATGACCAAGATGTCGACTGGCATGACGCCTTCGCGAGCAAGCTCGCTCCCACAGTCGTGTGTGCCCAATTCGGCCTCACTACTCTCCGTTTGTCGCCTCATTCCCGGTATCAATGTTAAAAAAGTACAGGGAATGGGTCAGACAAAGTCAAGACAGAACGCAGCGCGAGGTTTACTGTATTCGCCCTGTGTCCAAAAACCGTGTTGACGCAGTTGGCCTGCGCCCACCAAGGCGTGATGGCCTGATCAGTGTTCAAAAGGCCGTTCAAGTAAAAAGGAAAACCGCAGCGATGGCGTACTACCGCACTCCTCACGACGTTACCGCTCTGCCTGCCTGGCAAGCGTTGAAAGATCACCGCCAAGCCATGCAGGATTTCAGCATGCGCGAAGCCTTCAACGCCGATCCGCAGCGCTTCAATCAGTTCACCCTCAGCAGCTGCGGACTGTTTCTCGACTATTCAAAGAATTTGATCAACGCCCAGACCCGCAATCTGTTGGTGAATCTGGCCAATGAAGTCGATCTGAAGGGCGCGATCAAAGCGCTGTTCGACGGCGAAATGGTGAACTCATCCGAAGGCCGCCCGGCGTTGCACACTGCCCTGCGCCGCCCGGTGGGCGACAAGTTGTCGGTCAATGGCGTCAACGTGATGCCCGAAGTTCACAAGGTACTGAACCAGATCACCGATCTGGTCGGCCGCATCCACGACGGTCTGTGGCGCGGTTACACCGAGAAGCCAATCACCGACGTGGTGAACATCGGCATCGGTGGCTCGTTCCTCGGCCCTGAGCTGGTCTCCGAAGCCTTGCTGTCGTACGCGCAGAAAGGCGTGCGTTGCCACTATCTGGCGAACATCGACGGCAGTGAGTTCCACGAACTGACGCAAAAGCTGCGCGCCGAAACCACGCTGTTCATCGTTTCGTCGAAATCGTTCAACACCCTCGAAACCCTCAAGAACGCTCAGGCCGCACGCGCCTGGTACCTGGCTCAGGGTGGTTCGGAAGCCGAGCTGTATCGTCACTTCATTGCCGTATCGAGCAACAATGCGGCAGCCGTGGCGTTCGGTATCCGTGAAGAAAATATCTTCCCGATGTGGGACTGGGTCGGCGGCCGTTACTCGCTGTGGTCGGCCATCGGTTTGCCGATCGCCCTGGCCATCGGCATGTCCAACTTCAAGGAACTGCTGTCCGGTGCCTACACCATGGACCAGCACTTCCAGACCGCACCGTTCGAACAGAACATGCCGGTATTGCTGGCCCTGCTCGGCGTGTGGTACGGCAACTTCTGGGGCGCGCAAAGCCACGCGATCCTGCCGTACGATCACTACCTGCGTAACATCACCAAGCACTTGCAGCAATTGGACATGGAATCCAACGGCAAGAGCGTTCGTCAGGACGGCACCCCGGTGTCGACTGACACGGGCCCGGTGATATGGGGTGGCGTCGGCTGCAACGGTCAGCACGCTTACCACCAGTTGCTGCACCAAGGCACCCAACTGATCCCGGCCGACTTCATCGTGCCGATCGTCAGCTTCAACCCGGTCGCCGACCACCATCAGTGGCTGTACGCCAACTGCCTGTCGCAGAGTCAGGCGCTGATGCTCGGCAAAACCTTGCCGGAAGCCGAAGCTGAACTGCGCGACAAAGGCATGAGCGAGCAAGAGGTGCACAAACTCGCACCGCACAAGGTGATCCCGGGTAACCGTCCAAGCAACACGCTTGTGGTTGAACGCATCAGCCCTCGTCGCCTCGGCGCTCTGGTGGCGATGTATGAACACAAAGTGTTCGTGCAAAGCGTGGTCTGGGGCATCAACGCCTTCGACCAGTGGGGTGTGGAGTTGGGCAAGGAACTGGGCAAAGGCGTTTACAACCGTCTGGTCGGCAGCGATGAAACCACCGCTGACGATCCATCCACCCAAGGCCTGATCAACTACTTCCGCGGTCGTCACCGCGGTTGATTTGAACGCACCGCTGTAACCCTGTGGGAGGGGGCAAGCCCCCTCCCACAGTTGTTTCCGGTGCATTCAAAATCAGATTCCGAATCTGGCTTGAACCTGTTGACCGCTCGGCGCATCTTTATTCTTCGCACAACAAGAATAAGGAACCGTCATGTTCGATATCAGCACGTTCCCCAAAGCCGATGCCGTCCGCCGGGCTGCTCAGTTGAGTCAGGACGACTACCGACGCCTGTACCGCGAATCCATTGAACACCCCAGCGCCTTCTGGGCCGAACAGGCCACGCGGTTCCTCGACTGGAGCACGCCGTGGCAGACCGTTCAGCGTTATGACCTGAAAACAGGCGAAGCCTCCTGGTTTACCGGCGGCCAACTGAACGTCAGTTACAACTGCATCGACCGCCATCTCGAACAACGCGGCGATCAGACCGCCCTGCTCTGGGAAGGCGATGACCCCGCCGAATCGGCGCAAATCACCTACAAAAAGCTCCATCACCATGTCTGCCGACTGGCCAACGTGTTGAAAAGCCGTGGAGTGAAGAAAGGCGACCGGGTCTGCATTTACATGCCGATGATCCCCGAAGCCGCCTACGCCATGCTCGCCTGCGCGCGGATCGGTGCGATTCATTCGGTGGTGTTCGGTGGTTTCTCCCCGGATTCATTGCGTGACCGCATCCTCGATGCTGATTGCCGCACGGTGATCACCGCCGATGAAGGCGTGCGCGGCGGCAAGTTCGTCCCCCTGAAAAACAACGTCGACAAAGCCCTGCAAAGTTGCCCCGACGTCAGCACCGTCGTCGTGGTCGAACGCACTCAGGGCAAAGTCGATTGGGTCGAAGGCCGCGATCTCTGGTATCACCAGGCCGTGCGCGAGGTCAGCGACGATTGTCCGCCGCAGGCGATGGACGCCGAGGATCCGCTGTTCATCCTCTACACCTCCGGCAGCACCGGCAAACCCAAAGGCGTGCTGCACACCACCGGCGGCTACCTGCTGCAAGCGGCGATGACCTTCAAGTACGTGCTCGATTACCGCGACGGCGAAGTGTTCTGGTGTACCGCCGACGTCGGCTGGGTGACCGGTCACAGCTACATCGTCTACGGCCCACTGGCCAACGGCGCAACGACGTTGATGTTCGAAGGCGTGCCGAGCTATCCGAACAGTTCGCGCTTCTGGCAGGTGATCGATAAGCACAAAGTCAACATCTTCTACACCGCCCCCACCGCCCTGCGTGCGTTGATGCGCGAGGGTGCCGAACCGTTGAAGGACACTTCTCGCCAGAGCCTCAGATTACTCGGCAGCGTCGGTGAGCCAATCAACCCGGAAGCGTGGGAATGGTATTTCAATGTGGTCGGCGAACAGCGCTGCCCCATCGTTGATACCTGGTGGCAGACCGAAACCGGCGGCATCATGCTCAGCCCGTTGGTCAGCGCACAACGGATCAAACCCGGCTGCGCCTCGCAACCCATGTTCGGCGTACAACCGGTGCTGCTCAATGAGCACGGCAAGGAAATCAAAGGCGCCGGCAGTGGCGTGCTTGCCATCAAATCGAGCTGGCCGGCGCAGATCCGCAGCGTCTACGGCGACCCGCAACGAATGGTCGACACCTATTTCAAACCCTACCCCGGCTACTACTTCACCGGCGACGGCGCCCGTCGCGACGAGGACGGCGATTACTGGATCACCGGGCGTATCGACGATGTGATCAACGTTTCCGGCCACCGCATCGGCACCGCCGAAGTGGAAAGTGCGCTGGTGTTGCACGACAGCATCGCCGAAGCCGCGGTGGTCGGGTATCCCCACGACGTCAAAGGTCAGGGTATCTACGCCTTCGTCACGCCAATGAACGGCACCGAGCCGACTGATGACCTGAAGAAAGAACTGCTGGCCCACGTCAGCAAGGAAATCGGCAGCTTCGCCAAACCGGACCTGATCCAGTGGGCGCCGGCCTTGCCGAAAACCCGCTCAGGCAAGATCATGCGACGAATCCTGCGCAAGATCGCTTGCAACGAACTCGACAGCCTCGGTGACACCTCGACCCTGGCCGACCCGAGCGTAGTGCAAGGCCTGATCGACAAGCGCCTCAACCAGTAACATTCCGGGCGCGGTCAACCGAGCGCGCCCACCCTTCACTAATGAGTGGTCATGGAATTCATCCGCCGCCGTATCGAAAACCAACTCATGAGCCTGACCGGTCTGTCTCTCGGTCAGCTCGATCTGGAAAACCCCAAGGGCGATCCCGGCCTGTTCGGTCCCGACTCAATCAGTTGGCAGGTGCACGGCGACTTCAGCAGCATGCTGATCGGTGGCATCAGCGCGTTGTTGCTGCAAGCACTGCATCCGCTGGCACTGGCCGGAGTGTGGGATCACTCGAACTTTCGTGAAGACATGCTCGGAAGGTTGCGCCGCACCAGTCAATTCGTTTCCGGCACGACCTTCGGTTCGCGCCGGGACGCCGACTGGTTGATCGAGAAAGTGCGCACCATTCACCTGCAAGTGGTCGGTACCGCGCCAGATGGCCGGCCTTACGCGGCCAGCGATCCCGATCTGCTGACGTGGGTGCATGTGGCAGAAGTCAGCAACTTCCTTGCCGCGCATGTGCGTTACAGCAATCCGCAATTGTCGCTGGCGGATCAGGATCGTTATTACGCCGAAATCGCGGTGATTGCTAAACGCCTTGGCGCCCGGGATGTACCGAAATCGCGAGCAGCTGTGGCCCACTACCTGCAACGCATGCGCCCGCAGTTGTTGTGTGATGAACGCAGCCGTGAAGTCCTGCGCCTGCTGCTTGAAGCGCCAGCGCCGAGCGCTCTGGCCCGCCCGTTTGGCGATCTGATGATGAAGGCAGGTATCGACCTGCTGCCGGACTGGGCCAGCAACATGCTCAATGTCCGGCAGAACCCGCTGCAACGGCAACTGATCCGCGCCAGCGTCAAGCACAGCGCGCCGATGCTGCGCTGGGCGATGCGCAATGGTTCGGTACAACGGGCCAAGCGGCGGATGGGGCTGAGCTGACGCTCAGAGCAGTAAGCTGCAAGCTCGTAGCTCGTAGCTTCCCCCCAGTAACTGCTAAACTCCCGCGCCCCAATCCCCTCCAGCAAGGCGCCCGCATGTCTTCCTTGAATCAGGCGCTGCGCGCCGCCCTCGATCAACGCCAGGACTTGCTCGCTGAGTTGCACAGCCAGGGCACCGATTGCTATCGCCTGTTCCACGGCAGCCAGGAAGGCGCCGGCGGCCTGACCATCGACCGCTACGGCCCACAATTGCTGGTGCAAAGCTTCCACCAGACGCTGGAGCGTGACGATCTGCTGCAACTGCACGCCATGGTCAATCAAACCCTCGGCCTTGAGACGCTGCTGGTCTACAACGACCGCTCCCGTGGCAACTCGCGTATCGACCGCGAAGATCACGTCTACCGCGCCGATGACGCCGCGCTGATCGATCTGGTCGGTCATGAATGGGGCCTGAACTATCGCGTTCGCGGACGTCACGCCGGGCAGGATCCGCTGCTGTTCCTCGACCTGCGCAACACCCGCGGCTGGGTCAAGGATCACGCCAAAGGCAAATCCGTACTCAACCTGTTTGCCTACACCTGTGGCGTTGGCCTCAGTGCCGCTGCCGGTAGCGCGAGTGAGGTATGCAATCTGGACTTCGCCGAAGGCAATCTGGCGGTCGGTCGCGAAAACGGCCTGCTCAACCCGACATTGCCGACGATGCAATTCATCCAGTCCGATTACTTCCCGGCGATCCGTCAACTCGCTGGCCTGCCAATCAGTCAGCGCCGAGGGCAGAAACTGCCCAGCTATCAGCGCCTCGAACAGCGCCAATACGATCTGGTGCTGCTCGATCCACCGGCCTGGGCCAAGAGCGCGTTCGGCACCGTCGACCTGCTGCGCGACTACCAAAGCCTGCTCAAACCGGCCCTGCTGACTACCGCCGACAACGGCGTGCTGATCTGCTGCAACAACCTGGCAAAAGTCAGCATGGACGACTGGCGCGAACAGGTTTTGCGCTGCGCCGAAAAGGCCGGACGCCCGGTGCGCGAATGGAGCGTGATGACCCCGGGCCGGGACTTTCCGTCTCAGGATCAACAGCCACCATTGAAAACCCTGATCCTGCAGCTCTGAGCCTCACTCACAACTTTCAGACACTTGCTGCAAGGTGTGAGCACTTCGGAACCAGAATCGCGTGCCATACTCCAAGGCACTCCGATTCAGACAGATGAAGCCGCACATGCACAAAGGATTGATTCGCGCGATTGGCGCCTTGTTGACCGCCCTGGCCCTCTACAGCCTGCTGGGGTTTCTGATTTTGCCGGGCATCGCCCTGCGCGTGGCCAATCAGCAACTGGCCAACTACGCGACGGTGCCTGCGCATATTCAGCGCATCGAACTCAATCCGTTCAGCCTTGAGGTCACCCTGTGGGGGTTGGGCATCGGCGAACCGGGCAAGGAACAAGTCGGCTTCGAGCGCCTGTATGCCAACCTGCAACTCGACAGCCTGTGGACAAAAGCGCTGCACCTGTCCGACATCGAACTCGACAAGCCCAAGACCGAAATCCTATTCGCCAAGGACGGCAAGCTCAATCTGCTTGGGTTATTCAACATTCCCGCCAGCGAACCGACCCCGGCAGATCCAGATGCCAAGCCGTTTCCGTTGCGCATAGAACGGATCAAGCTGGCCGACGGCTATGTCCACTTTGAAGACACGCGGCCCAGCGAGCCCATCGAATTTCTCTACGACAAACTCGACTTCGAACTGAAAAACCTCAGCACCCTGCCCGAAGACAACGCCGACATGACGCTGGTGGCCGCCGGCCCGGCCGGTGGGCAAATCGACTGGAAAGGCAACCTCAGCCTGATTCCATTCACCTCCGAAGGCACATTGAAAGTCACCGATGGCCAGATGAAATCCTTCTGGCCCTATGTGCGAGACGCGGTGCCGTTGGTACTGGAAAACGGCGTGGTCAGCCTCAGTACCGACTACAAACTCAATCTGTCGAAAGAAACCGAATTGCTGCTCAACAATGTCGCGGTGAGCATTGCGCCATTCGCGATCAAAGCGCCGGACGGACGCCCGCTGGCGAAACTCGAACGCCTCGATGTCAGCGAAACCACGGTCGATCTGGCCAAACAGCAGGTCGTGGTCGGCAAGATCCGCAGCCAGAAACTCGAAACCTGGGCAGCCCTTGAAGCCGACGGCCAACTGGACTGGCAGAAACTGTTTGCCAGTCAACCGTCGAAACCTGCCGCCCAAGCCGCCGCCGAACCCAAGGCTACCCCGGCCGCCGCCGACTCGCCGAAACCCGAGTCCACCGCACCGAGCAAGCCGTGGCAAGTGCTGCTCAAAGACGTGCAATTGCGCAACTATCAAGTGCACCTGGCTGACCGCTCGGCCAATCCGCCCGTGGCGCTGGATGTCGGCCCTCTGAACGCGGATCTGCAGGATTTCGACAGCCTCAACGGCTCACCCTTCAAGGTCAAACTCGACACCGGACTGGGCAAGCAAGGCAAGGTCATGGCCGACGGCGTGGTCAACCTCGCCCCGGTTACTGCCCAGCTCAACGTGAAAACCCGGGACATCGACCTGCGTGTCGCGCAGTCCTACATCAACCCGTTCATTCGCCTGGAACTGCGTAGCGGCATGCTCGGCAGTGACTTGAAGGTCAACCTCAAGAGCACCGAGCCTTTGGCACTCAGCGTCACGGGGCGCGCCCAGATCGATCAACTGCACACCCTGGACACCCTGAAAACCCGCGATTTCCTCAAGTGGCAGCAAGTAGTGGTCGAGGGCCTGAACTATCAGCACGGCGACAGCTTGTCGATCGACAAGGTCAATCTGCTCCAACCGTATGTGCGGTTCATGATCAACGATGACCGCACCACCAACATCGATGACTTGCTGATCCCGCAGCCTGCCGACAGTGGCGCCAAAACCGCAGCAGCCAAACCTGCCAGCAAAGACAAACCGCTGGGTATTCACATCGGCGGCATCGCCATCAATGACGGCTCGGCCAACTTCGCCGACTTCAGCCTGACCCCGAACTTCGCCACCGCCGTCCAGCAACTCAACGGCCAGATCGGCACCATCGACAGTCGTGAGGCGAAACCAGCCAGCGTCGACATCAAGGGCAAGGTCGACCGCTATGCGCCAGTGACCATCAAGGGCGCGGTCAACCCATTCGACCCGATGGCCAGCCTCGACATCGCCACCAGTTTCAAACGGGTCGAACTGACCACGCTGACGCCCTACTCCGGCAAGTTCGCCGGTTACCGCATCCGCAAGGGCCGCCTCAATCTCGACCTGCATTACATGATCACCAAAGGCCAGTTGAAAGCCGAGAACAAAGTGGTGGTCGAACAGTTGCAGCTAGGCGAGAAAGTCGACAGTCCGGACGCCGTGAGCCTGCCGCTGAAACTGGCGATTGCCTTGCTCAAGGACGTCGACGGCAAGATCTCCATTGAATTGCCGGTAACGGGCGACTTGAACAACCCGCAGTTCAGCGTGATGCCGATTGTCTGGCAGACCCTGCGCAACCTGGTCGTCAAAGCCGCCGCTGCGCCGTTCAAACTGATTGGCGGGCTGGTCAGCGGTGGTGGTTCGCAAGACCTCGGCACCGTGTCCTTTGCCCCCGGTTCCAGCGAGCTGAACAAGGACGCCGAAGCCGCGCTGGTCAAGCTGTCCCAGGCACTCAAAGAGCGCCCGGCCCTGCGCTTGGAAATCGAAGGCACTGCCGCGAAAAGCAGCGATGGCCCATTGCTGGCCGAACAGCGTCTGGAGCGTGAATACCAGTACAACTACTACAAGATGCTCCAGCGTCGCGGCGACAAAGTCCCGGCTCAGGCGTCCTTGATCAACGTCCCCGATGGCGAGAAAGGTCCGCTGCTTGAAGGCATCTACCGCACCCGTCTGAAAACCCAGCCACCGGCTCAATGGAAGGATCTGGGCAAGGAAGAGCGCACCGCGAAAATGCGCGAGGGCGTGATCAACTTCTGGAGCGGCAGCGATGTGCTGCTGCGCCAGTTGGGCCAGGATCGCGCCAGCAGCATCAAGGATTATCTGGTGGACAAGGGCCAGTTGGCGGACGACCGCGTGTACTTCATCGACGCCAACCTTGGCGAGGCTGAAAGCGACGGTCGAGTGGTCACGCAAATGCACCTGGATGCTGAGTGATGAAGCGACAATGGCTGGCCGCGATGGCCCTGACACTCATTGCCGGAAACACTTGGGCGTCCGATACGCTGCGCTGCGGCAGCCAACTGGTCAGCGTCGGTGACCGCGCAAGCGAAGTGCTTCAGAAGTGCGGTGAGCCGGTCAGTCGTGACCTGTTGGGCTACAAGCGCAGCGCCGATGGCCGAGAAGAGTTTCAGATCGAGGAATGGACTTACGGCCCGAACAACGGCATGTACCAATACCTGCACTTTGAGGGCAACCGCCTGCGCCAGATCAACAGCAACCGCGGGAATTAATCCACAGCCCCCGCAGTTTTTTTGTGGCACCCTGAAATAGAACAGGCCCCGACACAAGTGTCGGGGCCTGTAATGGTCACATCCATGTGACCAGTCGCATGAACTCTAAAGTGGCGACAGACGTATGGCTCGGCCCGTCTGTCGCGCCTTCTCCCGGTCCAGGCGAGAAGCCTTTGCCTTACTCGGCTTTCAGGCCAGCAGCGGACACCGCTTTAACGCCTTTGATTTTCTTGGTGATGCTCACAGCCATTTCTTTTTGAGCATCGGTCACAGCAACAGTGGAGGACAGGGAAACGACGCCTTTGTTGGTTTCAACTTTGATGTCGGTGCCTGGGATACCTTTTTCGGTCACCAAATCGCTTTTCACTTTGGTAGTGATCCAAGTGTCGGAAGTAGCTTCTTTAGCCTTGGTCATTTCACCGGCAGCCAGCGTCATGGGTGCCTGAGTAGCCTGGGTGGATTGTGCGAATGCACCGAAAGACATGGTCAGGGTCAGCGCGGTAGCAGCAGCGGCAGTGATAGCGAACTTCTTCATACGAGTAACTCCTGTTTTTCTGGAAAGTCTGCTGGATGTCTTGTCAGCAGGGTTACTGAAGATATTGCGAACGCTGTGCCAACTTTCATGACGCAATAAAAACTATATAAATCAACAACTTATAAATAAGTCAAATTTTCGGATTCATGCAAATTGCATGACTTGCGCAATATGCACATGCAAGTTGCGGCTTTTGGAAAAGTTCCTAAGATGCTGAAATTATTGAGGCTTTTATAAAGCGCCGCGCCATGAAAAATGCCCCGCTGTGCGGGGCATTCCGTGACGCCGTTGAACGCCTCAGGCACCGCTGCCCGGGCAACCTTTAGGCGCGTAGTCGGGATTGACCGTGGACGCACAACTCCAAGTGCCAGAGGTACTGCCCGTTGCAGCGCCAGTGCGGGTCAATGTGATGATTTTACCCAACACGGGCCCCGGCGCGTTCACCAAAGTACAGGTGATGGTGCCAGCGCCTGTGGACGCTGTACCCGAAGCGGCCAGCGTGCAGTTGGAGGTGGTGGCCGTGGCACTGCCGGCGACGTTCGTCAGTGACGGATCAGTACCTTGATTGATGGTGTCTTCGAAAGGGACTTTCAGAGCACTGATTTCCGCCAACCCCGCCGTCACTTTCGACCGTGCCTGATATTTCGAATACTGCGGCAACGCGATGGTCGCCAGAATGCCGATGATCGCCACCACGATCAGCAGTTCGATCAGCGTAAAACCTTGTTGTTTTTTCATAGACACGCTCCATGCATGAGTCGAAATCTCATGATCTGAGAAGGACTGAGCATAGCCCATGCCAATCGCCATAAAGCCCTGCTGACTGGGCGCGAGCAGCGGGCGGCGCGGTTTCCTACAACCTGTAACCGCACTATCTGACACTTTTTGTCACCTGCATGGGCCGTGTTTGGCGCTGTCACTTGACTAGGCTATAAGTCATGAACGGCAAGTGCGCGGAATCCCCATGAATGACATCGCTCTGAGCGGTCTGGCCAAGCAATTGGTGCAGGCCGAACTGCTGACGGAAAAAAGCGCCCAGCAAGCCTGGCAACAGGCCCAGCGCGATAGGCTGTCGCTGGTCACTTATCTGGTACAGAACAAACTGCTGAAAAGCGCTCAGGTGGCCGAGATCGCCTCGGAGCACTTCGGTATGGCGTTCCTTGATCTCAATTGCCTGGACAAGGAAACCCAGCCCAAAGACCTGGTCAGTGAAAAACTGGTGCGCCAGCACCACGCCCTGCCCTTGTGGCGTCGCGGCAACAAACTGTTCGTGGGCATTTCCGACCCGAGCAATCATCAAGCGATCAATGACATCCAGTTCAGCACTGGCCTGAGCACCGAAGCCATTCTGGTGGAGGACGACAAGCTCACCGACGCCATCGAAAAATTCTTCGACACCCACACCTCAGGCCTTGAAGACATGGCCGATGTCGATCTCGACGGTCTCGATGTCGAAGCCATCGATGACAGCAATCAGGACGCCATCGGCGGACTCGATGTCGACGATGCGCCAGTGGTGCGTTTCGTCCACAAGATGCTGCTCGATGCGATCAAGAGCGGCTCTTCCGACTTGCACTTCGAGCCCTACGAGAAAAACTATCGGGTACGGGTACGCACCGACGGCATTCTGCGCGAAGTGGCCAAACCACCCATTCAACTGGCCGGGCGCATCGCCGCACGCCTGAAAGTCATGGCCAGCCTCGATATCTCGGAGCGCCGTAAACCCCAGGACGGGCGAATCAAAATGCGCCTGTCGAAGAGCAAGTCGATCGATTTCCGGGTCAACACCCTGCCCACTCTGTGGGGCGAAAAAGTGGTGATCCGGATTCTCGACCCGTCCAGCGCGCAGATCGGGATCGATGCCCTCGGCTACGAGCCGGCGCAAAAAGACCTGTACATGGCCGCGCTCAAACAGCCGCAAGGGATGATTCTGGTCACCGGCCCTACCGGCTCGGGTAAAACCGTATCGCTGTATACCGGCCTGAACATCCTCAACACCGTCGACATCAATATTTCCACCGCCGAAGACCCGGTGGAGATCAACATGGAAGGCATCAATCAGGTCAACGTCAATCCGAAACAAGGGCTGGATTTCGCCCAGGCCCTGCGTTCGTTTCTGCGTCAGGACCCGGACGTGATCATGGTCGGCGAGATCCGCGATCTGGAAACCGCTGAAATCGCGATCAAGGCTGCGCAGACCGGCCACCTCGTGCTGTCCACGCTGCACACCAACAGCGCAGCCGAAACCCTGACCCGCCTGCACAACATGGGCATCCCCGGTTTCAACATCGCCACCTCGGTCAGCCTGATCATTGCGCAACGGCTGGCGCGCAAGTTGTGCAGCCACTGCAAGAAACCCATCGAGATCCCGCGCGAAACGCTGATCAAGGAAGGCTTCCCCGAGGAACGCATTGGCAGTTTCACGATCTACGAGCCGGTCGGTTGCGATCATTGCAACGGCGGTTACAAGGGGCGTGTGGGGATTTATGAAGTGGTGAAAAACACACCGGAGCTGCAACGGCTGATCATGGCCGAAGGCAACTCGCTGGAAATCGACAGCCAGATGCGCCGTGACGGCTTCGACGACCTGCGCACCTCAGGCTTGCACAAGGCCATGCAAGGCATCACCAGCCTTGAAGAAATCAACCGGGTCACCAAGGACTGAACATGGCGGGCAAGGCAGCGAAAATCAGCGTCTACGCCTGGGAAGGCACGGACAGGAAAGGCAGCAAGATCACCGGCGAATTGAGTGGACAGAATCCCGCGCTGATCAAGGCACAATTGCGCAAGCAAGGTATCAACCCCGGGAAGGTGCGCAAGAAATCAGCTGTCCTGCTGAGTTTCGGCAACCGCATCAAGGCCCGGGACATCGCCCTGTTCACCCGGCAAATGGCAACCATGATGAAGGCCGGCGTCCCTCTGCTGCAATCGTTCGACATCATCGGCGAGGGCTTTGAAAACCCGGCCATGCGCAAACTGGTCGACGACGTGAAACAGGAAGTCGCTGCGGGCAACAGTTTCGCCAACGCCCTGCGCAAAAAGCCGCAATATTTTGACGAGTTGTATTGCAACCTGGTGGACGCCGGCGAGCAGTCCGGCGCCCTCGACACCTTGCTCGAACGCGTCGCGACCTATAAAGAAAAAAGCGAAAGCCTGAAAGCCAAGATCAAGAAGGCCATGACCTATCCGACCGCCGTGGTGTTGGTGGCGGGGGTCGTGACCGGGATCCTGCTGGTGAAGGTGGTACCGCAATTTCAGTCGGTGTTCGCAGGCTTCGGCGCCGAACTGCCGGCCTTCACCCTGATGGTGATCAACCTCTCGGAATTCATGCAGCAGTGGTGGTGGGCGGTACTCGGCGCACTGGTGGCGGCGGTGTTCGGCACCCGCCATGCGCTGAAAAAATCCCAGGGGTTGCGTGACCGTCGAGACACCTGGCTGCTGAAGCTGCCCTTGGTCGGCACGATGATGTACAAATCCGCCGTTGCGCGTTTCGCCCGAACACTGTCAACCACATTTGCTGCGGGCGTGCCGCTGGTGGAAGCCCTCGAATCGGTTGCAGGCGCCACCGGCAACGTGGTGTTCAAGCGTGCGGTGCTGCGGATCCGTCAGGACGTTTCTACCGGCATGCAGCTGAATTTTTCGATGCGCGCCACGGGCGTCTTTCCAAGCATGGCGGTGCAGATGACCGCGATCGGCGAAGAGTCCGGCGCACTGGACGACATGCTCGCCAAGGTCGCGGGGTTTTACGAGGACGAAGTGGACAACATGGTCGACAACCTCACCAGCCTCATGGAGCCGTTCATCATGGTGGTGCTCGGGGTAATCGTCGGCGGTCTGGTGGTGGCCATGTACTTGCCAATTTTCCAACTCGGCTCAGCGATCTGACATGCCTATCGACGAACTGTTTGCCCTGTATCCGCTGGCCTTTGTTTTCACTGCGCTGCTGCTCGGGCTGGTGGTCGGCAGCTTCCTCAATGTGCTGATCTGGCGCCTGCCGAAAATGCTCGAGCGTGATTGGCGCCAGCAGGCTCAGGATGTACTCGGCCTGCCCGGCGAAACGTCGCTGCCGACTTACAACCTGATGCTGCCTCACTCCGAGTGCCCGCATTGCGCTCATCGAATTCGCCCGTGGGAGAACATTCCGCTGCTCAGCTATCTGTGGCTGCGCGGACGCTGCTCTGCGTGCGCCGCGCCGATCAGCAAACGCTATCCGCTGACCGAACTGGCCTGCGCCCTGCTCTCGGCATTCATCGCTTTGCATCTGGGTTTTGGCTGGCCGGCGTGCCTGTTGATCTTTCTGACCTGGGGCTTGCTGGCGATGAGTCTGATCGACACCGAGCATCAACTGCTCCCCGATGTACTGGTTTTGCCGCTGCTGTGGCTTGGGTTGATCGTCAACAGCTTCGGGCTGTTCGTGCCGTTGCACGATGCGCTGTGGGGGGCGGTGGCCGGGTATATGGCGTTGTGGTCGGTGTTCTGGCTGTTCAAGCTGATCACCGGCAAGGACGGTATCGGTCACGGTGATTTCAAGCTATTGGCGTTGCTCGGAGCGTGGGGTGGCTGGCAGATTCTGCCGTTGACGATTCTGTTGTCATCGCTGGTGGGCGCAATCATCGGCGTGATTTTGCTGCGTCTGCGTCAGCAGAAAACCTCGACGCCGATCCCCTTTGGACCCTATCTGGCAATTGCCGGCTGGATTGCCTTGCTCTGGGGTGGTCAAATAACCGACTTCTATTGGCAGTTTGTCGGTTTGAAATGAATACCCCTGTGGAAAAAACCTGGATTCTCGGCCTGACCGGTGGCATCGGCAGCGGCAAAAGCGCCGCGGCCCAGCACTTCATCGACCTCGGCATCCATGTGGTCGACGCCGATCACGCGGCGCGCTGGGTAGTTGAACCAGGGCGCCCGGCGCTGGCGAAGATTGCCGAGCACTTCGGTGCTGGCGTGCTACAGGCTGATGGAACGCTGGATCGCGCCGCCCTGCGCAAGCTGATCTTCGAAGTCCCCGAAGAACGCCGCTGGCTCGAAGCCCTGCTCCATCCGTTGATCGCCGAGGAAATCGCCCATCATTTAGCGCTGGCAAAATCGCCCTACGCGATTCTGGTTTCGCCGTTGTTGATCGAATCCGGGCAATACGCGATGACACAGCGCATTCTGGTGATCGACGCCCCGCAACAACTGCAAATCGAACGCACCTTGCAGCGTGACCAGACCAGCGAACAGCAGGTTCAGGCGATCCTCAAGGCCCAGTCGAGCCGCGAAGACCGCGTGAGCCGTGCCGACGACGTGGTGGTCAACGACCGCGACCTCGCCTGGCTGCACAGCGAGGTCGAGCGTCTGCATGACTTTTACCTGACTTTAAGTGGAGGCCAATCATGAGCCAGATCCCAACCGTAGAATGCCCAACTTGCGGCGCGCCCGTTGAATTCACGCCTGAGAACACGTTTCGGCCGTTCTGTTCCGATCGCTGCAAACTGATCGACCTCGGCGCCTGGGCATCCGAAGAACACAAGATTCCGGTCGCCCCGGATGCCGAAGATGAACTGTTTTCCGGTGACTTCGACCCGCGTCACTGATCCCGTTCAGGGCCGCATGAAACCGTAGTCCTGATCGTCGTCGAGGTTCTGCGCCAAAAAGCGCAACTCGTCGGCCAGGTCTTCGGCGTTGCGCACGGTCTTGCTCTGTTGCACCACTGCGCTGAGCAAGGCGCGCAGGCTCAAACCCGGATCGAACCCCACCTCCTGCGCCATCTCCAGACTCTGCCGGGTCTCCTGTCTTGCCCACTCGTAAACACTCATGCTGCTGCTCCTGAAGGGATTTGCACGAGCATGAAATTTCCCGCGTGTGGTGGGTTTGATATGGATCAAGATTTGGGATCGTCGTCCTTCCACGGCGCCGAAAGGTAGCGGGTGCGGTTGAATGTCTCCAGCCATTCCGGGCAGAACACCACCAGCGCACTGATGACCATGCCGTTGATGAATGCTTCGGGAAAGATGATCAGCCACACGTAGCCAATGAAGTCCTCCAGCCACTCTGGCATGGCAAAGAGGCCGTCGTACCAGAGCAACGTCAGACTGAACAGCAGGCACATCAACGCCGACAATGCCGCCGCCAGAAACCCGGAACAGAAGATGTAAACAAATGGATTACGCGGTTGCGCACGCTCGACGAGGATCGCCACGCACTCAGTGACCAGCACGGGCAGCAATATGAACAGTGAGCCGTTGACCCCAAGCGCTGCGAGGTCCTGACGTCCGAGCAGCACCAGGCCGACTTGCGCCACTAGCCCGCCGACAACCGCCAGCGGCCAGTCCAGCAGCAACGTCACCGCTGTCATGCCGATGAAGTGATAAGACACTCCCGTGTCAAAATCCCTGCGCACCAACCACAACAGAAACAGCGCGAACACCGTGCCGAACAGCAAATGCTGACGGCGGCGGTCGCTGAACAATTCGACCCAAGGTGCGCGAAAGATCGCCCAGAGCAGCACCGGCGAATAAATCAGCCAGCCCAGTACCAGGCTTTCAGTCGACAGCACCTCGGCGCCGATCATGGCCGCGCGTTCTCCAGCGCCTCACGCAGTCCGGCGGCGTCGGCATATTCATGCTGTTCAAGCAATCGGCCATCCTTCAGTTGCAGCCACAACACCTGACCTTCTGCGCCGGGGTAGCGTGACGTGACGCGACCCTCGCGGTCGAGCATGACCCGATAGCTGTAGTCACGCATGGCGGGCACAGCGAACATCTTGGCAATCAGCGTCGGCATGCGCTGGATGTCGGCAACGAACACCGCGTGACGCGCCTCCAGATAGCCCTTGGGCTGATCCTTCAGCGCTTCCTTGATCAGCTTGGCGCCCTCCATGTCACGGGCCACCAGCAGCGTCGTGGTCGTGTTGTCGAGTGTGTATGCCTGATCGTTCTGATCCAGCAACGTCCAGGGGGCGAGTTGCTCGCCGGTATCGAGCGCATGAGCCAACAGCGGAACAAGAGCGAACAACAGTAACCAGCGTGATTTCACGTTCAATCCCCTCGGTTTACGTTCAATGGACGATTTCCGTCAGTCTACACCGCCCATCCAGACTGCCCACTGACGCACTTTGCCACGCAAGGCTTTCTGCTTGTCGCATTTGAACGCTAAGCTTGGGCCTATGGATGACTCAGATTATTTACGCCTGCTGACCATCGCGGCCGAGCAAGCCAACGCGTTCCTGTCCAATGCCCGCAAATGGGAGCGTGAGCGTTGGGTCTGCCAGCGCCTGCTGCAAGGCCTCAACATTCCCTACCGCGCCGACGAGTTCGCCCCGGCCGGCGAGCCGCCGGACGTGTTGTTTCGTGATGCCAATTTCGAGGTGTTCTTCGTTCTGGATGAAGGGCGGCGACTCAACGATGAATGGCGCGACGAATTGCAGCGCCGGCGCAGTGCGTTCTCCCTCAGCCAACTGGTGCGCCGCGAAGCCAAGCCGCGACGGATTCCGGCCAATGAATTTCTGCTCAGACTGGCGCCGACCTTGCGCAAGAAAGCCCACAACTACAAGGAGCGCGGCATGGATCTGGGCGAACTGGACATCATCGCTTTCGCCAGCCTCAAGCGTGAGGTTCTGGACCTCAACAGCCACTTTCCGCCCCCCACCGAATATTTGCGCCAAGGCTGGCGCTCGCTGTCCCTCGTCGGCCCGACGTTCGCCCGCGTGTTGTTCGCGCACCCCGATGCACCGGATTTTCTGCGCAGCAACCTGGGCCGTAGCATCGTTTTCGACGTAGGAATCAGCCTGTGACGCCACTTCAACAATTGATCGCCGACGTACCGCAAACCGGCCGTGTGCGCTGGATCGGCGTGCGACCAGAATCCCGTGGGCCGATGATCGAACTCGATGCCGTGGAAGCGCGGCTGGAAGCCGGACTGACTGGCGATCACGCTCGCCCCGGCATCCGCAACGCGCGGCAGGTGACGCTGATTCAGTGGGAGCATCTCGCCGTGATCAGCGCCTTGATGGGGCGCTCGCACGATCAACCGGTCAAGCCTGAGGATCTGCGGCGTAATCTCGTTATCAGCGGCATCAACCTGTTCAGCCTCAAGGGCCGACGCTTTCGCATCGGTCAGGCGATTTTCGAGACAACGGGCTGGTGTCAGCCTTGCGCCCGCCTGCAAAACAACCTCGGCCCCGGCACCTTTCAAGCGGTGCGCGGGCATGGCGGAATCACCGCACGAGTGTTACAAAGCGGGATCATTCGCCTCGACGACGGTGTGTCCGTCGAACCTGTTCCGGACAGCGGCTATGCTGCGTTCAACCCCGGTTGAAAACCGCTGTAGCTTCTGCACATTCAGCAACGTCTACCTGACGAGGCCATTATGACCAGCCGCCTGAACCCCGAAGACCAGAAACATGTCGAAGAGTACCTGCAACTGTCCCAACACCGAGTCGAGCGCCGGCCTTTCCGGCCGTGGATGCTCCTGGTGCTGGTGCTGGCAGTGACCATTGGTCTGGGCCTGCTGAGCCGATTTATCAGTTACCTGACGCTATGAGCTGCATCGCGCTCGCTCGGGTAACCGCACCGATTTCCTTTAAAAACCTTGCGAGTTATCCCCATGTCCCATCGTATTGTTATTGTCGGCGGCGGCGCCGGCGGTCTGGAGTTGGCTACCCGTCTGGGTAAGACTCTGGGCAAGCGCGGCACGGCCAGTGTGATGCTGGTCGACGCTAACCTGACGCACATCTGGAAACCGCTGTTGCACGAAGTGGCCGCCGGATCGCTGAACTCTTCCGAAGACGAACTCAACTATGTCGCCCAAGCCAAATGGAACCACTTCGAGTTCCAGTTGGGCCGCATGAGCGGGCTGGATCGCACACAGAAGAAAATCCAGCTGGCCGCGACCTATGACGAAAACGGCATCGAACTCGTA
Source organism: Pseudomonas sp. NPDC087615 (assembly GCF_044743445.1). Lineage (NCBI taxonomy): Bacteria > Pseudomonadati > Pseudomonadota > Gammaproteobacteria > Pseudomonadales > Pseudomonadaceae > Pseudomonas > Pseudomonas sp. NPDC087615. The sequence continues at coordinate 43,609 of NZ_JBIUWM010000032.1, forward strand.
CCTGCGCGCGAAGTGCAGTACGACTCGCTGGTGATCAGCGTCGGCAGCACCACCAACGATTTCGGCACTGAGGGCGCAGCGCAGCACTGCCTGTTCCTCGACACCCGCAAACAAGCCGAGCGTTTCCACCAGCAACTGCTCAACCACTATCTGCGTGCGCACGCCGGGCAAACCGATGTGGTCGAGCAGATCAGCGTGGCCATCGTCGGCGCTGGCGCCACGGGCGTCGAACTGGCAGCGGAACTGCACAACGCCGCCCATGAACTGGCGGCTTACGGGCTGGACCGGATCAAACCGGAAAACATGCACATCACCCTGATCGAGGCCGGGCCACGGGTGTTGCCTGCCCTGCCAGAACGCATCAGCGGGCCAGTGCACAAGACCCTGGAGAAACTCGGGGTCAATGTGATGACCAACGCCGCAGTCAGCGAAGTGACAGCGGACAGCCTGATCACCGCCGACGGCAACGTGATCAACGCCAGCCTGAAAGTCTGGGCAGCCGGCATTCGTGCACCGGGCTTCCTCAAGGACATCGACGGACTGGAAACCAATCGCATCAATCAACTGCAGGTGCTGCCAACCCTGCAGACCACCCGCGACGAGAACATCTTCGCCTTCGGTGACTGCGCCGCGTGCCCGCAACCGGGCTCCGACCGCAACGTACCGCCACGCGCGCAAGCCGCGCACCAACAAGCGTCGCTGCTGGCCAAATCGCTGAAACTGCGCATCGAAGGCAAGACCCTGCCGGAGTACAAATACACCGACTACGGCTCGCTGATCTCGCTGTCGCGTTTTTCGGCTGTGGGTAACTTGATGGGCAATCTGACCGGCAGCGTGATGCTCGAAGGCTGGCTGGCGCGGATGTTTTACGTGTCGCTGTATCGCATGCACCAGATGGCGCTGTACGGGCCGTTCCGCACGGCGATGCTGATGCTGGGCAGCAAGATTGGCCGCGGGACTGAGCCTCGCCTGAAACTGCATTGATGTAAAAACCTGTGGGAGCGGGCATGCTCGCGAAGGCAGTGGATCAGTCGGCCAATGTGCTGGCTAATAGACCGCTTTCGCGAGCAAGCACGCTCCCACGGGGTTTGTGTTGAGCGAAAGACGAGGTGCCTGACTGAGCTCACCACCGTTCTTTGCGCCGGCCAACTTACAACTGGAATCGCCGCACCATGCCCTGCAAGGCATTGGCCAGTTGCGACAACTCATGACTGGCAGCGCTGGTCTGGTCGGCTCCAGCAGCGGAACGCACAGAAAGGTCGCGAATATTCACCAGGTTGCGATCCACCTCCCGCGCCACCTGAGCCTGTTCTTCGGCGGCACTGGCAATCACCATGTTGCGCTCATGGATCTCATGCACCGAAGACGTGATGGTTTGTAGCGCCTCACCCGCACGCTCAGCCAATGTCAGCGTGGTCGTGGCTCGCGCGGCACTGGCCTGCATCGAATCGAGCGCCAGGCTCGAACCGTTGCGCATGCCTTGCACCATCTGCTCGATCTCTTGGGTCGATTGCTGCGTACGATAAGCCAGCGCTCGCACCTCATCGGCGACGACAGCAAAACCTCTACCGCTCTCGCCTGCCCGTGCCGCCTCAATGGCCGCATTGAGCGCCAGCAGGTTGGTCTGCTCGGCAATCGCCCGGATCACGTCCAGCACTTTGCCAATGTCCTGCGATTGGTTGGCCAACGACTGCACCAGATCCCCCGTGTGTTGCACATCGCCGACCAGCGCATTGATGGCACTGGCAGTTTCACTGACCCGCTCTTGCCCCAGATGCGCCGATTCACTGGATTGCCGGGTGGCGTCAGACGTCGACACCGCGTTGCGTGCAACCTCTTCCACGGCCGTGGTCATCTCATTCACAGCCGTCGCTGCCTGCTCAATTTCGTTGTTTTGCTGTTGCAGGCCTTGTGTGCTGTCGAGCGTCACCGCACTGAGCTCGTCAGCAGCGGTCGCTAACTGCGTGGCCGAACCGCTGATCCCTTGCAGGGTTTCGCGCAGGTTTTGCTGCATGGTCGCCAACGCTTTGAGCAAGCGGCTGACTTCGTCGTTGCCGTGGGTCTCGATGGGGCGGGTCAGATCCCCTTGCGCCACACTCTCCGCGGCGCTGACAGCGCTACTTAGCGGGCGCACGATGCTGCGGGTGAGCAACATCGCCAAAGCGACAGTCGCCAGCGCTGCCAGAGCGATGAACACGCTAACGATCATTCGCGACGTTTCATAGTGCGCTGCAGAGTTCTGGCTTTCGACGGCAACCTGTCTGGCGAACAGATCCGCCAGATCATTGAGCTGTTTACCGGAGCCGTCGACCACGGTTTTCATATCGACCAGCAGCAGCTTGGTCAGCTCACCCCGCTTGCCCTGCTCTGCAAAGGTGAAGGATTGCGCAATGCCGGTACGGTAAGCCGCGAAGGTCTTTTTGAACTGATCATAAATCTGCCGGCCTTCGGGGGTGGTGACCAGTTTGTCGTAAGCGGCGATTTTCTCGCTCAACTCTTTGTCACGGATGTCCATCTGGCTGCGGTAAGTGGCGATGTTCTTCGGATCCTGATCCAGCGCCATGCGCAAAGAAATGGTGCGAATACGCAACATCAGTTCGCGAATTTCGTCTCCGCCGCGAATGCTCGGCAACCACTGATTTTCTACCGCAACCTCACTGTCGCGAATACTCGACATCTGTCCGAGCGCAAACACCCCAAGCAATGCCACCAGTACCGCGATCAGGGCAAAGCCCAATGCTGCTCGAGGAGCAATATTCAACTGACGAAGCAACATGACGAGCGCCCTTATTCTTGTAGTGGTCAGAATCAAGGGGCAAAGCAATGGCAGCCCCCTCTTGTTAGCGGGCTATCGGCAAGTTGTACGATGACTTGAAGGGATTTGTCTTTCGTGAGGACAAAAAAAATCCCCGTATCTTTCGATAAGAGGATTTTTAATATGGTCGGGGTAAGGGGATTCGAACTCCTGACATCCTGCTCCCAAAGCAGGCGCGCTACCGGACTGCGCTATACCCCGGTTTGAAATTGGCTCCGTGACCAGGACTCGAACCTGGGACCCAATGATTAACAGTCATTTGCTCTACCGACTGAGCTATCACGGAACTACATATTTCAATTTACAACGGTAAAACTTACAGCTCTTAGACCCTCGTTCGCATCGCTGCGTTCGTGTGTCTGAGGCGCGCTATTCTACAACCTAGATCACCTCTGTCAACCCCCTAAATCGCTTTCAAGTTAATGATTTGCAACTTATTTCAGATTTCTGCTCAGTGAGCTGAAACCTTGTGGGTGACTGACTGCGGGGCGCACTTTACAAGCCTTTTCCTTTGAGTTCAACAGCCTGGCGAAAAAAAGGCCTCGCAAAGCGAGGCCTTCCTTATTTCATTGACGCTGCGGCTCAGTTGAAAACGATTTCGTCGTCCGCAACGGTTCCGGTTGCCGTGTCCCCCGGCATGAAATGCCCCGAGAGGATCAATTGTGCCAGCGGGTTTTCGATCCAGCGCTGAATCGCCCGTTTCAAAGGTCGCGCGCCATAGACCGGGTCGTAACCGACGGCAATCAATTTGTCCATCGCTTGCGGACTCAATTCCAGCTTCAATTCGCGCTCGGCCAGACGACTGCGCAGACGGCCCAACTGAATCTCGGTAATGCCCGCGATCTGATCCCGCGCCAAAGGCTCGAAGATCACCACTTCGTCAACCCGGTTGATGAACTCCGGACGGAAGTGACTGGTCAGCGCATCCATCACAGCCGCACGTTGCGCCTCACGATCACCCACCAGCTCCTGAATCTGCACTGACCCCAGGTTCGACGTCATGACGATCACAGTATTGCGGAAGTCCACCGTACGGCCGTGGCTGTCGGTCAGGCGACCATCCTCAAGCACTTGCAGCAGGATGTTGAACACATCCGGGTGCGCTTTCTCGACTTCGTCCAACAGGATCACCGAGTAAGGCTTGCGCCGCACCGCTTCGGTCAGATAACCGCCCTCTTCGTAACCGACGTATCCCGGTGGTGCACCGATCAGGCGAGCCACAGAATGTTTCTCCATGAACTCGGACATGTCGATCCGCACCATCGCTTCTTCGGTATCAAAGAGGAATTCAGCCAGCGCTTTGCACAGCTCGGTTTTACCGACACCGGTCGGGCCGAGGAACATGAACGAGCCGCTCGGGCGATTCGGGTCCGACAACCCGGCGCGGGAACGCCGAACGGCATTGGCCACCGCCACGACCGCTTCGTCCTGGCCGATCACACGCTGGTGCAACAGGCTTTCCATCTTCATCAGCTTGTCGCGCTCGCCTTCGAGCATTTTCGATACTGGAATACCGGTCCACTTCGACACGACTTCAGCGATTTCTTCCTCAGTCACCTTGCTGCGCAGCAACTGGTTTTCGCTCTTGCCGTGCTGATCGACCATTTGCAGGCTGCGCTCCAGATCCGGGATCACCCCGTACTGCAACTCGGCCATGCGGTTCAGGTCGCCTTTACGGCGCGCCGCTTCCAGCTCCTGACGGGACTGTTCGATCTTCTGCTGAATCTGTGCAGAACCCTGTACCTCGGCTTTTTCCGAGTTCCAGATTTCTTCCAGATCCGAATACTCACGCTCAAGCCGGACAATTTCCTCCTGAAGTTTTTCCAGGCGTTTCATCGCGGCTTCGTCGCTTTCTTTCTTCAGTGCTTGCGATTCCACCTTCAACTGAATCAGGCGGCGCTCCAGACGATCCAGCACTTCCGGCTTGGAGTCGATCTCCATACGGATGCGGCTGGCGGCCTCGTCGATCAGGTCGATGGCCTTGTCCGGCAGTTGCCGATCAGTGATGTAACGATGGCTAAGCTTGGCCGCCGCAATGATTGCACCATCAGTAATCGCGACCTTGTGGTGAACCTCGTAACGCTCCTTGAGGCCACGCAGAATCGCGATGGTGTCTTCTTCACTTGGCTCATCCACCAGCACTTTCTGGAAGCGCCGTTCGAGGGCTGCGTCCTTCTCTATATATTGGCGGTACTCGTTGAGCGTGGTCGCGCCGACGCAGTGCAACTCGCCGCGAGCCAGCGCTGGTTTGAGCATGTTGCCAGCATCCATCGAGCCCTCGCCTTTGCCGGCGCCGACCATGGTGTGCAGTTCGTCGATGAACAGAATGATCTGCCCTTCCTGCTTCGACAGCTCGTTAAGCAGCGATTTCAGGCGCTCTTCGAACTCACCGCGGTACTTGGCACCGGCAATCAATGCGCCCATATCCAGCGAGAGCAGACGCTTGCCCTTGAGGCCGTCCGGCACTTCGCCGTTGATGATGCGCTGGGCCAGGCCCTCGGCAATCGCGGTTTTACCCACACCGGGTTCACCGATCAGCACCGGGTTGTTCTTGGTACGGCGTTGCAGAACCTGAATGGTGCGACGAATTTCATCGTCACGACCGATCACCGGATCGAGCTTGCCGTCTTCGGCACGCTTGGTCAGGTCGACGGTGTATTTATCCAGCGCCTGACGCGACTCCTCGTGGTTGGCGTCGTTGACCGCGTCGCCACCGCGCAGGTTGTTGATCGCGTTCTCCAGCGCTTTCTTGCTCACGCCTTGGCCAAGCAGCAACTTGCCGAGCTTGCTGTTCTCATCCATCGAGGCGAGTAGCACCAGTTCGCTGGAGATGAACTGGTCGCCCTTCTGCTGGGCCAGGCGGTCAGCCTGGTTGAGCAGACGCGCCAAGTCCTGCGACATGTTGACGTCGCCGGTGGGATTCTGGATTTTCGGTAATTGATCGAGCTCTTTGGTCAGCTCTTTGCGCAAGCTATTGATGTCAAAGCCCACCTGCATCAGCAGGGGTTTGATCGAACCGCCCTGCTGCTCAAGCATGGCCTGCATCAAGTGCGCCGGCTCAATAGCCGGATGATCATGGCCGACAGCCAACGATTGGGCGTCGGACAAGGCCAACTGTAATTTGCTGGTTAAACGGTCTATACGCATGGGTTACCTTCCTTTTGAGCAGGCCGGACCTGAAAACCATCCTGAATAAAGAAACCTGCCAGATACCACTGTAGATGCGGTCGATTCTGCGAGATTCAAGCGGCGGAGAGTTGATGCAGGTCAGGCAAGTCTAGCGGGTGAGCCAAACCAGGGAGGCAAAGCGACCAGTGCGCGACGCACGGCGGTAAGAAAAGAAACGCGGATCGGTCACGGTGCAGAAATCGCCACCGTAAACCGCAGTGACACCACGAACTGCAAGACGCAGGCGGGCCAGCTTATAGATGTCAGCCATGAACTTGCCCGCATTGTGGCTCGGGACAAAGGCTGTCGCCGCTTCGGGCAGTTGATCGATAAAGACCTCCCGCACTTCCGGGCCAACTTCAAACGCTTGCGGGCCGATGGCCGGGCCGAGCCAGACCAGCACGTCTTGTGCCGGGACATCGAGCGTATCCAACGTGGCTTCGAGCACACCGGCCGCCAGACCACGCCAACCGGCATGGGCCGCTGCAACGCGGGTGCCGGCGCGATCACAGAAAAGCGCCGGCAAACAATCGGCCGTCATTGCCGTGCAGGCAATACCGGGGGTTGCAGTCCAACTGGCATCAGCCATTGCAACCACGCCCGGATCAGCATGCGCCACGGCAATCCCGTGAACTTGCTGCAACCAGGCAGGCTTTATAGAGAAGTGATCAGTCAGACGCCGACGATTTTCGGCAACAGCCTCAGGACGGTCATCAACATGATCGCCCAGATTGAGGCTGTCGAACGGCGCCTCGCTGACACCACCCTCGCGGGTGGTGACACAGGCCCTGACGCTGGCCGGCGCAGGCCAGTCCGGCGTCAGCCAGTTCATCCGACGAAAGCCTCGCGATCCTGCTTGAGCAGGGTCAGCAACCAGACGAAGTCTTCCGGCAGCGGCGATTCCCAGCTCATGCGCTCACCGCTCGTCGGGTGATCCAGTTCAAGGAAGCGCGCATGCAGGGCCTGACGCGGGAAGTGCTTGAGCGACTCGACCATGGTCGGGTTTGCGGCTGGCGGAATGCGGAAACGACCGCCGTACGCCGGGTCGCCGACCAACGGGAAGTTGATGTGCGACATGTGGACGCGGATCTGGTGGGTACGGCCGGTTTCCAGTTTCACCCGAACGTGGGTGTGCGAACGGAAACGCTCCAGCACGCGGTAGTGGCTGACGGCAGGCTTGCCGCCTTCCATCACCGCCATGCGCTGGCGCTGCTGGCCGTGACGGCCGATCGGGGCGTTGATCTTGCCACCGGCGGTCACCACGCCAATCACGATGCACTCGTAGATCCGGCTAACGCTGCGGCTCTGCAATTGTGCAACAAGCTTTGTCTGCGCCTGAATGGTCTTGGCCACCACCATCAAACCGGTGGTGTCCTTGTCCAGACGATGCACGATACCAGCGCGTGGGACATTGATAATGTCCGGAACGTGGTGCAGCAAGGCGTTGAGCAAAGTGCCATCGGCGTGACCGGCAGCCGGGTGCACCACCAGGCCCGCAGGCTTGTTGATCACCAGAATGTCGTCGTCTTCATAGACGATGTCGAGTTCGATGTCCTGGGCGATCCACTCGCCCTGGGCTTCCTGCTCGGCAGTCAGCTCAAGGATGGCACCGCCATGCACGATGTCGCGAGGGCGGATGACCGCCCCGTCCACAGTCAGGTGACCTTCTTTGATCCAGGCGGATAGGCGCGAGCGTGAGTGCTCAGCGAAGAGTTGGGCGGCGACTTGATCGAGGCGTTGGCCGCCCAAATCGGACGGCACCTCTGCGCGAAGTTCAATTTTATCGGACATGCTCTGACTGGGCGTCGGCACAGCCTTTGGTTTCGGCTGCGCGCTTGTGGTTAAATACGGCGTCTTTTGCCCCGAGGCTTTTCAACGGGGCGCTCATCATAACAGGACGGCCCCGCCCAAGACAGCGGCCGTCATAGGGACGCAAGCCGCCATGCAAGTGAAACACCTGCTGCTGATCGCCATCCTCGCATTGACCGCTGCTTGCTCATCGAAGGAAGTCGTAGACGAAAACCTCAGCGAAGCCGAGCTGTATCAGCAGGCTCAGACTGACCTGGACAACAACAGCTACACCAGCGCCACAGCCAAGCTGAAGGCTCTGGAGTCGCGGTATCCGTTCGGTCGTTACGCCGATCAGGCACAGCTGGAGCTGATCTACGCCAACTATAAAAACGCCGAGCCGGAAGCTGCAAAGTCCGCTGCCGAGCGTTTTATTCGTTTGCATCCGCAGCACCCGAACGTGGATTACGCGTACTACCTTAAAGGTCTGACTTCTTTCGACCAGGACGTCGGCCTGCTGGCGCGCTTCCTGCCGCTGGACATGACCAAGCGTGACCCAGGCGCTGCCCGCGACTCTTACAACGAGTTCGCCCAGCTCACCAGCCGCTACCCGAACAGCCGCTACGCGCCGGACGCCAAGCAGCGCATGATTTACCTGCGCAACCTGCTGGCGGCCTACGAAATCCACGTCGCCGACTACTACCTGACCCGTCAGGCCTACGTCGCCGCTGCCAACCGTGGCCGTTATGTCGTGGAGAACTTCCAGGAAACCCCATCGGTCGGTGACGGCCTGGCGGTGATGACCGAAGCCTATCAGCGTCTGCACCTGGACGAACTGGCGGCCACCAGCCTGGAAACCCTGAAGCTCAACTACCCGAACCACCCGAGCCTGCAAGACGGTCAGTTCGTGCCATCGGTCGCCGAAGCCGACAACCGTTCGTTCCTGAGCAAGGCGACCCTCGGTCTGATCGAGTCGCGTCCACCGCTGCCGCCAGGCGAGACCCGCGCCAACCAGGACGTACAGAAGCAGTTCCAGGACGCCAAAGACGCGATCCCGAACGAGCTCAAACCTAAAGACGAAAACGGCGACGTGATTGAAGAGCCGGAGCCTGAGTCGAGCAACACCGACCGTTCGTGGTTCAGCTACATGACTTTCGGCGTGTTCGACTGATCACACCGGATGTACAAAAAGGGAGATCTTCGGATCTCCCTTTTTCATTACCACGCTTTAATAGGCTGTGCGCTTGTCAGGTCCTTGGCTAAACTGCCGGATCATCAGTCGGAAAGCCGCTCATTATGTTTCGTTTATTGTTCTGGATCGTCCTGATAGTTGCTGCGGTATGGCTGTGGCGCAAATTCAAGGCATCCGCCTCGTCCACACAATCTCCACGCTCGCCTCGCGAACAAGACGCCTCACCAATGGTGCGTTGCGCCCATTGTGGCGTGCACCTGCCCCGCGACCGCGCGCTGAGCGTTCAACAACAGTGGTATTGCAGCCAGGCTCACCTTGAGCAAGGCCCAGGCACCAGTGATCGCTGAGGCCGCCAACGCCAACAGCAAACAGGCTCAGCGTCTGCTGCGCCTTTATCATCTTTATCGTTTAAGTGTCGGCATCACGCTGGTGCTGCTGATTTCCAGCAACATGGACAACCGTCTGTTGACGTCGGCCAACGACGATCTGCTGCGCGGTGGCAGTTGGCTGTATCTGATCCTCAACATTCTGCTCGTGGTGTTTCTGGAAAACACCCGCCGCCCCGCACAACTGTTCAGTCTGGCGCTGGTCGACGTATTGCTGCTGTGCGGCCTGTTCTATGCGGCAGGTGGCGTTGCCAGCGCCCTGGGAAATTTGCTGATTGTCTCGGTGGCCATCAGCAATACCTTGCTACGACGACGCATCGGTCTGCTGATCGCCGCCATTGGGGCTCTCGGCATTGTCGGTCTGAGTTTTCTACTGAATTTCAGCCATCCCCTGAACGCCAACGAATACCTGCAGGCCGGCACTCTCGGCGCACTGTGTTTTGCCGCGTCTCTGCTGGTGCAAGGACTCGCCCGGCGCTTGGAAGTCAGCGAAACACTGGCCGAACAGCGCGCCAGCGAAGTGGTGGGCCTGGAAGCCCTCAACGCGTTGATCCTGCAGCGCATGCGCACCGGGATTCTGGTGCTCGACGAACAACGGCGGGTACAACTGGCCAACCACAGCGCCCAGACGTTGCTCGCACAAGCCCCTCTTCAAGGCCATTTGATCGACGACTACTCGCCGGCGCTGGTTGATCGTCTGCAACTGTGGATGAATAACCCGACCCTGCGCCCGCAGAGCCTGAAAATTCCCGGCAACGGTCTGGAGTTGCAACCGAACTTCATTGCACTTGAGCAAAGTCCGAACCAGCAAACACTGGTGTTCCTCGAGGATCTGGCGCAGATCGCCCAACAGGCCCAGCAACTCAAGCTCGCCGCCCTCGGACGCTTGACTGCCGGCATCTCCCACGAGATTCGTAATCCGCTGGGTGCCATCAGTCATGCCGCGCAGCTATTGGGTGAATCCGAGGAACTCGACAGCGCGGATAGGCGTCTGACGCAGATTATTCAAGATCACTCCCAGCGCATGAACCGAGTCATCGAAAACGTCCTGCAACTGTCCCGCCGCCAGCAAAGCGCCCCCCAACGGCTGGAACTCAAGCCGTGGCTGGAAAGCTTCGTCGCCGAAAGCCGCGAACAGGCCACCGAGCGCCAGCAGATTCATCTGCGAGTCAACTCGGGGGACTTCACCACCCTGATGGACCCCAACCAACTCACACAAATTCTCGACAATCTGTTACGCAACGGTTGGCGTCATAGCGCCTTGCTGCATGATCAGGCCGAGGTCTGGCTGGCGCTGTTCATCGACGCCGATAGCCAGTTGGCGACGCTCGAAGTGCAGGACAACGGCCCCGGCGTGCCGCCCGACGAGCAGGCGCACCTGTTCGAACCCTTCTTCACCACCAGCAGCCAAGGCACCGGCCTTGGGCTTTATCTGTCCCGTGAGCTGTGCGAAAGCAACCAAGCGCGCCTAGACTTCAAACCACGCCAAGGCGGCGGCTGCTTTCGCATCACCTTTGCTCACGGACGGAAACAAAGTTGAACACGAGCCCACGGCAAAAAATCCTTATCGTCGACGACGAACCGGATATCCGCGAACTCCTGGAAATCACCTTGGGACGGATGAAACTCGACACCCTCAGCGCACGCAACTTCAGCGAAGCCCGGACGCTGTTACACAACGAGTCCTTCGACCTGTGCCTGACCGACATGCGCCTGCCCGACGGTACGGGGCTGGAACTGGTGCAACACATCCAGCAACGTTACCCGCAACTGCCGGTGGCGATGATTACCGCCTACGGCAGCCTGGAAACGGCGATCAATGCCCTCAAAGCCGGGGCGTTCGACTTTCTCACCAAACCTGTCGATCTCACTCGCCTGCGCGAACTGGTCAGCACTGCCCTGCGCATGCCCGCATCTGGCGGACTCGGCACATCGATTGATCGGCGCTTGCTGGGCGAATCGCCACCGATGCGCAATTTGCGAAAACAGATCGACAAACTCGCCCGCAGCCAGGCGCCGGTGTACATCAGTGGCGAGTCCGGTAGTGGCAAAGAATTGGTCGCAAGACTGATTCACGAACAAGGACCACGCGCCAGTCAGCCCTTCGTGCCAGTGAACTGTGGGGCGATTCCTTCGGAGCTGATGGAAAGCGAATTCTTCGGTCATCGCAGAGGCAGCTTTACCGGCGCCGTCGAGGACAAACCCGGGTTGTTTCAAGCTGCGCATGGCGGCACGTTATTCCTTGATGAAGTGGCGGACTTGCCTCTGCCGATGCAGGTAAAACTGCTGCGGGCGATTCAGGAGAAAGCCGTGCGCAGTGTCGGCGGCCAGCAGGAAAGCGTGGTCGACGTGCGGGTTCTTTGCGCCACACACAAAGATTTGGAGGCGCAGGTTACAGCCGAGCGCTTTCGTCAGGATCTCTATTACCGGCTAAACGTGATTGAACTGCGCGTGCCGCCTCTGCGCGAACGGCGCGATGACATTGAAGTGTTGGCCAGCCATATGCTCAAGCGCCTGGCCAGCGCCAGCGGCCAACCGGCGGCACGTTTGCACCCGCAGGCCTTGGAAGCACTAAAAAGTTACCGGTTTCCGGGGAATGTCAGGGAACTGGAAAACGTCCTCGAACGAGCGCACACATTGTGCGAAAACCAGGTGATCGAGGTTGGGGACTTGCGACTGAGCGAAGGCAATTGCACGGCCGAGAGCGGCATTGCCGACCTCACGCAGATCGACAATCTTGAGGATTATCTGGAGAACGTCGAGCGCAAACTGATTTTGCAGGCGCTGGAGGAAACCCGCTGGAACCGCACGGCGGCGGCACAGCGCTTGAGTCTGTCGTTTCGGTCGATGCGCTATCGCCTGAAGAAGCTCGGTCTGGATTGAGGTCCCCTTCGCAAGCTCGCTCCCAAAGGTTTAGAGGGTGTACATGAATAGTGTGTACAGCAAGCCCCCGTGTGGGAGCGGGCTTGCTCGCGAAAGCGGTATCGCAAACGCCAACGAATACCTGACTAAATGCGGCCTTCAGGTGCATAAGGCGCCGGATCAATAATCGGCGTCCGTCCCAGCATCACATCGGCAAACAACTGGCACGACGCCGGTGCCAGCACCAGTCCATTGCGGTAATGACCGCAGTTGAGCCACAACCCATCAAACCCCGGCACCCGGCCAATATAGGGAATACCTTCCGGCGACCCCGGACGCAATCCCGCCCAATGCCCGACCACTTCGGCATCTGCCAGCGCCGGCAACAACTCAATCGCAGACGCCTTGAGGCTTTCGAGCGCCACGTCGGTCGGTGTCTTGTCGTAGCCCTCATGCTCCAGCGTACTGCCGATCAGGATATGCCCGTCGCGGCGCGGAATCGCATAGCGCCCTTTGGCCAGCACCATGCTTGGCAGAAAATCCGCTGCGCACTTGTACAGAATCATCTGGCCTTTGACCGGCTCGACCGGCAGCGTCAGGTCCAGCGTCTTGAGCAAATCACCGCTCCATGCGCCCGCCGTCAGAACCACTTGATCGCCCGCGATCAGCCCATTGGATGTCTCGACACCAATGACTCGCTCACCCTCGCGAACAAATCCGCTGACTTCACATTGTTCGTGAATGGTCACGTTTGGCAGCGCCAGCAGCGCCGCTTTCAGCGACTTGACCAGCCGCGGATTTCTGACGTTGGCCACATCAGCCATGTAGATCGCTCGTGAGAAACCTTCACCGAGCACCGGCACCGCTTCGTGGGCAGCCGAGATATCCACAGCCTGCAGCGGACGGTTTTCCCGTTTGGCCCACGCCAGCGCTTCGGCCTCGTCATCGAGATCCAGCCAGTACAAGCCCGTGGTATGCACCTGGGGATCAACCCCGGTATCGGCGAACAAGCGCTCGCCGAGCTGTGGATAAAAATCCTGCGACCAATGCGCCAGCGCGGTAACGGCCGGGCTGTAGCGCCACGGATACAGCGGAGAAACAATGCCGCCGCCAGCCCAGGACGATTCCTGGCCGACGTTCGAGCGATCCAGCAGCACCACGCTGCGCACTTCGGAGGCGAGATTGTAGGCGGTGAGCAGGCCAATTACCCCGCCACCGACAATCACCACTTGCTGTTGCCTGGTCATGTTTGATCCAACCGTAAAAAAGACAGTGGGCGCAAAAGGCGCCCGAAAGAAAGCGCCTCAGCGGCCCCAGCAATCCTTGGTGGTCAGCCCGGTAGTCGCGTTGTTCATGCTTCTGACACCGGTGTTGGTGAGGGTGAAGTCCCCGCACTTGTCGGTGGCCATGGCCGTGCCCGTTTTACGGGTGGCGGTCAGCAGGAAGGTCTGGTCAGCAATGGTCGGCGTGACGGTGTAGAAATCGTTGCCTGTGCTGAGCCCGGTAATGCCGGTGTAGACATTGTTCTTGGTGTAGAAACGTTCGAGGGTCTGCGCCTGCTCCGACAGCAGCGATACCACCTCGGCGCGGCGGCCCTTTTTCACGTATTCGGTGAGGCTTGGATAGCCGATGGTGATGACGATCCCGATGATCGCAATCACGATCATGATTTCGATCAGGGTAAAACCTCGGTTGAATCTGCGCATGCCTCAAGCTCTCACTTACTGTATTTGTCGCCACATGATACGACGGCTGCCGCCGCCGGATTTTTCCACCAGGGTAGTCACGCCACCACTGGAGTCACTCACGATCTTGCGCGTTGCACCGTTGACGATGGCATTCAGGGTCGGGATGCCGCCGGTAAACACAACGCCACTGGAAATCGTGTCATTGCTGTCGACCACGCCATCGGCGTTGGTATCGAGCACCGCGTAGTTGAGCATCTTACCGCTGAACGCATCGAGTTCGACCAGTTTGCCAGTGCCGAAACTGGCACAGGGATCGGTGGTATCGACGCTCGCCGTGGTGAAGATGATCCGACCGAGCACCAGGCTGGCCTGATTGATCACCCGCTCACCGGTCAGCGCGTTGTTATACACCAATGGCAGATACCAGCCTTTCTCCCCCGGATAAGTCGTGTCGTTCTGGGTGGTGGTAATGAATTGCCCGGAACTGCCGGAGAATACGCCCGTGACGGCCTGCGCCCGCAAACTGCTGACGGTGAGTTGCCCCGAGCCGCCATCGGCATCCCACACCGAGTAGAACGCCTGTAAATCCTTGTTGGTCTTGTCAGCAGTTTCGTTGAACTTGCCGGTGCCGACGAATATCTGTTTGCCGCCCAGCGCGTTGTCTGCCAGCAGCGGTTGCGCGGTAATCGGCTGAGTCAATCCACCTGCCGTGGTGAACAACGGTTTGCCGGAAAATGCTACGCCCCAACTGCTGGTCGACGTCGCGCTCAAATCGAACTTCCACAAGCGCCCTTTCAAGTCACCGCCATAGGCAGCCTGCACCACATTGGACGAGTTGACCTTGAGTTTCACCGAGGATAGACCGTTAGTGGTTTCAGTACTGTCGATCACGATTTTCCTGATCAACGATCCATCACGCACATCCAGTACATACAAGGCGGCCACCCCGGAGTTGCTGCCATAACCGTTGGCAATGAACGCCGCCCAGCGCCCATCGGCCAAGCGTGCCACTTCCGGGCGGGCATAGGCGTAACCCAGATCATTAAAAGCGTTGGCGGTGCTGGCGGTGGCCGGTGCGCTGACTTCCCACAGAGCGCGCAAAACGTTGCCCGCAGACGCGTCGAACAGTTGCAGCGCATAGAACGTTTTGCCACCGGCACCAGTGCCGCCGATGGCCAGGGTTTTCCAGGCGCTGTTGAGTTGGGCGTCATACACGCCGACCTGACCGTCGACCAGAAACTTGTGGCTGACACCGTTGATGTAGGTCGGATCGGCAATCAGGCGAAGCGAGGGCAAGACACTGGATGGCATATAGGCGTATCGCCGAGTGCCGTTGGCCGAGTTGATGACATTGACGAAGCCGTCGTTGGCATTCACCACAAGGCTGGTGTTCATATTCGACGCTTTGGTGTTCAAGTAGGAGGTATAGGTGGTGTCGCCAGACAGATCGGAGGCAGTTTTATCCGTTGGCGACGCCAGCACCAGTGGCGAGTTGATGATGTCACCCAGCAACACACTGCGAACCTTGAACCCGGCTTTGTTGGTCCCTTTGCTCCACTCCACCAGATCGTTACCCGTCATGCCGGTGGGCAGGCCCTGACTGAGTGTCGTCTGCTGTGTGGCGGAAAAGTTACCGTAGGACAGCGTTACAGCGGCGTTGCTGGATGTGTTCCAGGATTGGTAAGTCGGCGCCGTAGTCCCCGGCACGATGGTCGTGTCAGTGGTCCAGAGTGTCGCCGACGTGTTCACCGCCCCGGCCGCTGTGAAGCCAAAGGACTTGATCGTCCCGCGCCAATCCTTGGGGTCGTAGCTGGTCTGGAAATAGCTGGTGCCGCTGGCGAGTGTGGTGCCGCTGGTGACACCGCTGCCGCCGGAGCCGGCCTTGGACGTGATATCGCTGAGCGCCGACGACAATGCCGCGTTCAGCCCAGTGCTGTCAGTCGCTTGATAGTACCTCCCCTGTCCGTAACTCGCCGCGTCCGAGAGCATCTCGTTGTCAGCGGTGAACCCCACGGTGTAGGTGTTCATGTTCTGTTTGGGAAAATCCACTGCGTTCCAGCTCTTGCCCGCCGCGTCCGTACCGGTTGAACGCATGTCGATGTCAAAAGCGAATTTGGCGATGTCATCCAGATAGAGTGTGTCCCCCTCGTCGTCGCCATTGAGGTTATTGCCGTCATTGTTGACGCCATCCCAGTTCGGTAAACGGCTGCCGCCTAACGGATCGTTGGTCGGGAAGGTACGGTCGAATGTCGGCAAACCGTCAGTGATCACCACTCCGTAATTTTTTTGGCAGCGATAGTGGATCGGGCTGGTGTAGGTGCTCGGCGCATTGTTGTAGTAAGGCGTCATACCGCGCATGTAGCGGCTGACTTCGTAATAGGTTTCCGCCAGTGGCGTGTTCGCCACAGCGCTCAGTCCGTTGATCGAGGAGATCAGAGCGTTGTAGTTGCTGTCGGCCTGGGCCTGGGTAACGCTGCCGGTCACCGGTGACAGATCACTGATGGTACGGGCGATGTAACCGCCATTACCTGAATTGTTGCTGGTGACCGGATTGAACGTCGACAGGCCAATGCGCAATGTGCGATTGCTGGTCACCAGAGCTGTCGATACGTTGCGCGCGACATTGATCCGGTAGTCGTTGGGAATCGCTCCGGTGGTGAAGTCACGGTTACTGCCGTTGGCCAGGCCGACCACGTAGGAAATGTAGTCCGCTGAGTATCGGGTGTTGCCACCACCCACCGGATCCGGCAATTTCAGGCAAAGCGGCGTCAGACTGTTGTTGTAAAACGCATACGCTCCGCCGGAGCAACCGGATGTCGAAAGGCTCGACAAAAATACCGTGTTACCGCTGATCTCCGTCGAACTGAAGCACAACCCGAAAAAACCGTTGCACTGTCGTGCCGGTGTGCGGTCAACGGCAGGATCGAATCCCGGCGCATAAATGATGCTGTTCATGCTCCCCGAGTCGTCGATAAGCAGCATCACATTCGGCGCTACTGCTGCAGCGCTCAACAGCGGCGAGTCGGATGGTGTGAACGCATAGACCGGTGTTGCCAAATAGAAACCCAGCAGCATGCCGAACAGCAGCGATGCGCAGCGCTTAATACTTCGCATAGACACTCTCCACCACACTGCGCGAAGTGCCAGCAATGCCGACCGCGGTCACCCGATAAAGCGTTGCCGAGGTGTTGCTCGGCACGTTGACGGCGGTCAGCGTCGTGCCGATGTTCTGCACGCCATAGAAGCCGTTACCGGCGGTGATCCAGGTCACGCCCGATGTCGAATTGAACCCCGCCGCACTGACCACCGATGACTCTGCCGGCGGCGCACATTGTGTCGTGCCGCTGCACACTGCCAGCGTATAGGTATCGAGTTGCACCGCACTCTCACCCACCCGCAACGCTGCTTCAGCGGTCTGGAACGATTGATTGCGCAGGCTCACACTACCCGCCATTTTTTCCTGAAGGGTGGCGCTTTGCATCGACGAAAGGCCGATCATCGTCAGCAACAACAGAAACACCAGGCTGACCAGCAGCACCATGCCGCGTTGCGCCTGACGTTGATGGAAAGAAATCCTCATAGGAGCAGCCCTCACTGCAAGCGGTTGCGGACAGCCGCAACCACGTTGAAGGTTTGATCGGCCACCCGTTTGCTCGGGTCGTTGAGGGTCAGGCTCAAGCGCACACTGCGGATCCGTGCTGGATCACCGGGGTTGGTACTGTAAGTCGAAGCCGCCACATCGGTGGCTGAACTGGCCAGACCGAAAGTCACGTTGAAAGCGCTGACGTTATTCACCAACACTTGCTGAGCAGGTGTCCCGCTGCCGGTGCCCATCAGAATCTGATTGTTGCTGAAACTGTAGAGCAGACGGCGAATCGGGAAAGCGATCTGCCCGGTCGCCGGGCTTCGCAAACCGGTGTAAGCCGTTGCGCTGTTGCGGCAATCGGAGAGCACTGTCCAGGTCGGTGTGCCGCCGCTGCCGCCGATGTCGGCCGTGACCAGCGTCAGTTTCAGGTTCGCGTTGTCCCAACTGATCGGCGTGATCTGCGCCGCACTGAAATCCCCTGACGTGCTGGCATCAGTGATCGTGCCAAGGCAGCCAAACATCCCGACCATACGGATTTCCTGAATCATTTTGCTCAACACGAAACGCGCATCCTCCTGTATGGCGGCGGCACTGTTCTGGCTGACGTAGGTATTCTTCGCGGCGATGAAAGTCTGAACCACGCCCAACACCACAATCAGCCCCAGTGCCAGAGCGACCAGCATCTCGATCAGGCCAAAACCGCGGTTGTGACGCTTCATGGCGTGGCCACCGGATCGACCGCAGCGCGACTGGTCAGCACGAAACTGCGCTGAGCGCTGGCCGTGTTGGCTGCCCGCGCGTCACTCCAGGTGATGGTGATGGTGTAAACCCGCTGGTTGAGCGTGATGCTGCCGGTCGCCGTCGGCCCGCCGAAACCGACGATGTTGGAGGTGAAATCGTAGAGATCCTGATCGCGGGCGACGCCAAGGTTGCCCGACGTCGGTGGCGTGACGGTGTAGTCGGCGCCGGAATTGGCGCGGATACGGTCCATCATGTCGTAGGCAATGAAACTGGCCTGACTGGTCATGCGCGAGCTGTCGGTGTACTTCAGGGCATTGAGTTGCACGGCCGCCGCCCCCAACAGCCCGACCGTAAGAATCAACAACGCGACCAGCACTTCGATCAGCGTCATGCCCTCCTGTGCGTTTTTACTCCCTGCCCTCATCCGCAACTTCCACCCAATTGAATTCGTCCGTTCAAACACACATTCAGCGTCCTGCTTTGCGTTCCCAAGGTGTAACTGAAGACCACCGCCGTCGATGGCGCGGCCAGACCGCCGAGATTGTTGAAGTCCAGTGCGGTCACCCCAGAGGTTAGCGCCAGAGTTGCGCCGCTGCTCATGGCTGGAACAACCCGCAACACATTGGCCGAAGTGCCAGTACTGTCGTAGACCGACAGTTCGCCGGTCCAGGCATTGCCCCCAGCCGTCGGCCGCAGCCGCGTCGTCACGCCCCGATCAATCGCTTCCAGTCGTGCGAAATTGATCGCTCGTTGCAGGTCGCCCATTTCGGTATCGGCCCTGCTGCCCTGTATCGAACGGGTGAACGCAGGCACCGCCAAAGTGATCAGGGTTACGAATATCGCGACCGCAACCAGCAACTCGATCAGCGTGAAACCTTTTGTACGAAGATCCATCGTTGCCCTCCGTTGCCGTCAGCTATACCTGCTTCTACACGCTAGAACATTCAACCGTCCTGTGTCGGTTGATTTGCCCTGTGCGGCGCACGGATCGCCCCGCACATCACACGCCATGGAGGGAATTTTCATGCCGCAACGAGGCTTCAGCCTGATTGAACTGCTTATGGGACTGGCGATTGGCGCAATTGTTCTGCTGCTGGTCACCCCGGCATTTGCCACGCTCAGGGAGTCAAACCATCGAGATCAGGCCGCACAGTCGCTGCTCGACGGCATCCGCAATGCCCGCACAATGGCGATCACGCGCAATCAAAGCGTGGTAATCCATGGCATCAATGGCGACTGGAGTCAGGGCTGGCGGATCATTCTGGATATCAGCGGCAAGGGGCCGGAGGACAGCAGCAATCCGCTGCTGGTGGAGCGTGCGAGTGACGCGAAGGTGCCGATTGTCGGCAACTGGTTGGTGAGCCGTTATGTGCGCTTCAGCAGCCTGGGGCAACCGCTGATGCCCGGGCGGGCCTTTCAGGCTGGGACATTACACATCTGTTCGACTCGTGAGCCGGTCAGCCAGCGCCAAGTGGTGCTGGCGGCGACCGGTCGAGTGCGCCTGAGCAGCAAAAACGCTGAACAGGCGTTGTGTCAAAAAGCAAAAACGCTTAAATCGAACGTACGCGCAGCTCTTTAGGCATCGAGAACGTGATGTTCTCTTCGCGGCCGGCCAGCTCATCGGCACCGGTAGCGCCCCAGGCCTGCAACTGTTGGATCACGCCACGCACCAGCACTTCCGGCGCGGAAGCACCGGCGGTGATGCCAATGCGTTCGACGCCATCGAACCAGCTCTTTTGCAGGTCTTCGGCACCGTCGATCAGGTAGGCCGGAGTGGACATGCGTTCGGCCAGTTCACGCAGGCGGTTGGAGTTGGAGCTGTTCGGGCTGCCGACCACCAAGACCACGTCGCATTCGTCGGCCAGTTGCTTGACCGCGTCTTGTCGGTTTTGCGTGGCATAGCAGATGTCGTCCTTGCGCGGGCCACCTATGGCCGGGAAACGCGTGCGCAAAGCATCGATAACGCGGCTGGTGTCGTCCATCGACAGCGTGGTCTGGGTGACGAATGCCAGTTTTTCCGGGTCATGTACCTGCAATTCGGCCACGTCTTTCTCGTCTTCGACGAGGTAGATTGCACCGCCATTGCTGGCATCGTACTGGCCCATGGTGCCTTCAACTTCCGGGTGACCGGCGTGGCCGATGAGGATGCATTCGCGACCGTCGCGGCTGTATTTGGCGACTTCGATATGCACCTTGGTGACCAATGGACAGGTGGCGTCGAATACTTTCAAGCCACGGCCAGCGGCTTCGGTACGCACGGCTTGCGAAACCCCGTGGGCACTGAAGATCACGATGACGTCGTCCGGTACCTGATCCAGTTCTTCGACGAAAATGGCGCCCCGGCTGCGCAAATCCTCGACGACGAACTTGTTGTGCACAACTTCATGACGCACGTAGATCGGCGGCCCGAAGACTTCCAGGGCGCGGTTGACGATTTCTATCGCCCGGTCCACGCCGGCGCAGAAGCCACGGGGGTTGGCGAGTTTGATTTGCATGCTGTGCCTCGTGTCTTGCGCGCGAAAAAACAGTGAATAACTACTGAGGGAGCGGGCTTGCTCGCAAATGCTGACTGACATTCAACCTATAAGTTGTCTGACACACCGCTTTCGCGAGCAAGCCCGCTCCCACATTTTTACAGCGCTTTGACGCTGATGATTTCCACGTCAAAGGCCAGCGTCTTGCCCGCCAGCGGGTGATTGAAGTCGATGGTCACTTGCGCATCGTCGAACTCTTTCACCACACCCGGCAGCTCAGTATTGGCTGCATCGTTGAAGATCACCAGCAAACCCGGCGACAACTCCATATCAGCAAACTGCGAACGCGGGATAACCTGCACGTTCTGCGGGTTCGGTTGACCAAAAGCGTTCTCCGGCTCAACGCTCAGCGTACGCTTGTCGCCAGCCTTGAAACCGAATAATGCCGCTTCGAAACCCGGCAGCAGGTTGCCGTCGCCGACCTTGAAAGTCGCTGGGGCCTTATCGAAGGTGCTGTCGACCGTGTCGCCGTTCTCCAGGCGCAATGCAAAATGCAAGGTGACTTCCGTGTTCTGGCCGATGCGTTGCTCAGCCAATACCTGTTCAGTCATGAACGGTTTCTCCGGTTTTCTTGGTTTTGAACATATCCAGTGCCAGCATCACCGCACCAACGGAGATGGCGCTGTCGGCGAAGTTGAACGCCGGGAAGTACCAGCGGTTCTGCCAGTGCACCAGAATGAAGTCGATCACATGGCCCAGGGCAATGCGGTCGTACAGGTTGCCCAGGGCACCACCCAGCACCAGCGCCAAAGCGATGGCCAGCCAGGTTTCGTTGCGGCCCAGACGCTTGAGCCAGACCACCAGCACCGCGCTGACCACGATCGCGATCAGGGCGAACAGCCAGCGCTGCCAGCCGGAGCCGTCAGCGAGAAAGCTGAAGGCTGCACCAGTGTTGTAAGCCAGGGTCCAGCTGAAATAATCGGGAATGATCACGATCTGCTGGAACATTTCGAGCTTGTTTTCGAAGTAGAACTTGCTGGCCTGGTCAATGACCAGAACCAGCAAACTCAACCAGAGCCAGCTCAACCGTCCGAAACGGCCAACGGCATTAGGCATAGTGACGAACCTCGCCAACGCCGCTGATGTTATCAACACAACGACCGCAGATTTCCGGATGCTCCGGGTTCACGCCGACGTCTTCGCGGCAGTGCCAGCAACGGGCGCACTTGGCGAAGGCCGATTTGACGATCTTCAATTTCAAACCACTGACTTCGGTCGCTACCGCGTCGGCCGGAGCCTGTACAAACGGTGCAACGCCGGCGGTCGAAGTGATCAGGACAAAGCGCAGTTCGTTGCTCAGCTTGGCCAGATCGGCGCTCAAGGCGTCTTCGGCGAACAGCGTCACTTCGGCTTGCAGGTTGCCACCGACGGCTTTTGCCGCGCGCTGGATTTCCATTTCTTTGTTGACCGCAACCTTCACTTCCATGATGCGATCCCAGTACTCGCGACCCAGCTCGAAGCCTTCCGGCAGCTCGGTCAGACCTTCGTACCAGGTGTTGAGCATGACCGATTCGTTACGCTCGCCCGGCAGGTATTGCCACAGCTCGTCGGCGGTGAACGCCAGGATCGGCGCGATCCAGCGCACCAGCGCTTCGGAGATGTGGAACAGCGCGGTTTGCGCCGAACGGCGGGCCTTGCTGTTGGCGCCAGTGGTGTACTGACGATCCTTGATGATGTCGAGGTAGACCCCCCCCAGCTCCTGCACGCAGAAGTTGTGGATCTTGGAGTAGACGTTCCAGAAACGGTACTCACCGTAGTGCTCTTGCAACTCGCGTTGCAGCAGCAGAGTGCGATCCACCGCCCAGCGATCCAGTGCCAGCATCTCTTCAGCCGGCAGCAGGTCGGTGGCCGGGTTGAAACCGGTCAGGTTCGAGAGCAGGAAGCGTGCGGTGTTACGGATACGCCGGTAGGCGTCCGCGCTGCGCTGCAGGATCTGCTCGGACACGGCCATCTCGCCGGAGTAGTCGGTCGAAGCCACCCACAGACGCATGATGTCGGCGCCCAAGGTGTCGTTGACTTTCTGCGGCGCAATCACGTTGCCCAACGACTTGGACATTTTGCGGCCGGACTCGTCGACGGTGAAGCCGTGGGTCAGCAGCTCGCGGTACGGCGCGTGGTTGTCAATGGCGCAACCGGTCAGCAACGACGAGTGGAACCAGCCGCGGTGCTGGTCCGAACCTTCCAGGTACAGGTCGGCACGCGGGCCGGTTTCGTGCCCCATTGGGTGCGAACCGCGCAGTACGTGCCAATGAGTGGTACCCGAATCGAACCAGACGTCGAGGGTGTCGCTGATTTTGTCGTACAGCGGCGCTTCGTCACCGAGCAGTTCGGCAGCGTCCATCTTGAACCAGGCTTCGATGCCTTCGACTTCAACACGCTTGGCGACTTCTTCCATCAGTTCAACGGTGCGTGGGTGCAGCTCGCCGCTTTCCTTGTTCAGGAAGAACGGGATCGGCACGCCCCAGTTGCGCTGACGGGAGATGCACCAGTCCGGGCGGTTGGCGATCATCGAGTGCAGACGCGCCTGGCCCCAGGCCGGAACGAACTGGGTGTCTTCGATGGCTTTGAGCGAGCGCACACGCAGGGTATCGCCGCTGACCGGCTCTTTGTCCATGCCGATGAACCACTGCGCGGTGGCGCGGTAGATCAATGGAGTCTTGTGGCGCCAGCAGTGCATGTAGCTGTGCTCGATGACGGTGGTGTGCATCAGCGCACCGACTTCGGTCAGCTTCTCGACGATGGCCGGGTTGGCCTTCCAGATGAACTGGCCGCCGAAGAATTCCAGCGAAGGCACGTACACACCGTTGCTCTGCACGGGATTGAGGATGTCGTCGTTGACCATGCCGTACTTCTTGCAGGTCACGAAGTCGTCCACGCCGTAGGCCGGAGCGGAGTGAACCACGCCGGTGCCAGCGCCCAGTTCGACGTAGTCGGCCAGATATACCGGCGACAGACGGTCGTAGAACGGGTGACGGAAGTTGATCAGCTCCAGCTCTTTGCCGGTAGTGGTGGCGAGGACCGAACCTTCAACGCCGTAGCGAGCCAGGCAGGCTTCAACCAGCTCTTCAGCCAGCACCAGCAGCTTGTCGCCGACATCGACCAGGGCGTAGTTGAATTCCGGGTGAACGTTCAGCGCCTGGTTGGCCGGGATGGTCCACGGGGTGGTGGTCCAGATCACGATCGAGGCTGGTTTGCTCAGCGACGGCAAACCAAACGCGGCAGCCAGTTTGGCTTCGTCAGCGATCGGGAAGGCAACGTCGATGGTCGAGGACTTCTTGTTTTCGTACTCGACTTCGGCTTCAGCCAGCGCCGAGCCGCAATCGAAGCACCAGTTCACAGGCTTGAGGCCCTTGAACACGAAACCGCCCTTGACGATTTCGGCGAGGGCACGAATTTCACCGGCCTCGTTCTTGAAGTCCATCGTTTTGTATGGGTTGGCGAAGTCACCCAACACACCGAGGCGGATGAACTCGGTCTTCTGCCCTTCAATCTGCTCGGTGGCGTAGGCACGGCAAAGTTCGCGGGTCTTGTCCGCGCCCAGGTTCTTGCCGTGGGTCACTTCAACCTTGTGCTCGATCGGCAGGCCGTGGCAGTCCCAACCCGGAACATACGGCGCGTCGAAACCCGACAGGGTTTTCGAGCGGATGATCATGTCCTTGAGAATTTTGTTCAGTGCGTGACCGATGTGGATCGTGCCGTTGGCATACGGAGGGCCGTCATGCAGAACGAACTTCGGACGATCCTTGCCAATCTCGCGCAACTTTCCGTACAGGCCAATACTGTCCCAGCGCTGCAGGATCTGCGGTTCGCGCTGTGGCAGGCCGGCCTTCATTGGGAAGGCGGTGTCCGGAAGGTTTAGCGTGGCTTTATAGTCGGTCATTTAAGGCTCTTCATTAGCGATGGGCGCTAGGTGCGGCTAGTGCACGGGCGGTGGCGACATCCGCATTGATCGCCGTTTTCAGCGCCTCCAGAGAGGCAAATCGCTGCTCTTCACGCAGCTTTTGGTGGAAAACCACCGTCAAACGCCGGTCATACAGATCGCCGGCAAAATCTAAAAGATGGACTTCAAGGTGAGCCTTGCCGTCGCCTTGCACTGTGGGCCGCACGCCGATATTGGCGACGCCGGGCCAGGTCTTGCCGTCGATATCCACATTCACCAGATACACCCCAGTGAACGGCACGCGACGACGTTTGAGTTGAATATTGGCAGTGGGCGTCCCCAGTTGCCGGGCCAGCTTCTGGCCATGCAGCACGCGACCGACTATGCGGTACGGGCGGCCGAGCAAGCGTTCGGCCAGGGCAAAATCGGCGGCGGCCAAGGCGTTGCGCACCTGAGTGCTGCTGACGCGAATGCCGTCCAGCTCGACGGTTTGTGCAGCTTCGACGCTAAAACCGTGGACCTGCCCGGCCTGCAACAGGAAATCGAAATCACCGAGGCGGTCGCAGCCGAAGCGGAAGTCGTCACCGACCTCCAGATGCTGCACGCCGAGGCCGTCTACCAGAATGGTGTCGACGAACTCACTGGCGCTGAGCTTGCTCAGACGCTGGTTGAAGGCCAGACACAAGACCCGGTCAACGCCTTCGGCCGCCAGCAGTTGCAGCTTGTCGCGCAACCGGGCAAGACGCGCCGGTGCGGTCTCGGGTGCAAAGAATTCCCGTGGCTGCGGCTCGAAAATCACCACGCAGCTGGGTACGCCCAACTCGAGCGCACGCTCACGCAGTCGGGCCAGGATAGCCTGGTGACCACGGTGAACACCGTCAAAGTTGCCAATAGTGGCGACGCAGCCCCGATGCTGGGGGCGCAAGTTGTGGAGGCCTCGAACCAGCTGCATAACGCGCTTCTTGCTCATAAAGTGGTCGATTATAACCACACCCGGCGGCAGACGACAGGCAACACCGTAACGCAAAGTGATCGAGCCGACAAAACTGTCGGCACACGCCCGTTCATAAAGAGTAAAACCTCAGCTCAAGGCCTTGCGATTGAAGTCACGCAGACGGAAACCGAGCAGCAGCAACATACCGAAATACGCGACCACGCCCGCCGCCACCAAAACGCCCAGACGCAGGAAGCGTTCAAGCATGTGCCCCTGATCCCAGGCTGGCATGAAATGCATGCCGACCAACAACACCGCCGACATCACCGCCACCGCCACCACCAGTTTGAAGCCGAACTTGGCCCAACCTGGCTGCGGCTGGTACATCTGCTGTTTACGCAGTTGATAGAACAACAACCCGGCGTTCAGACAGGCGCCAGCACTGATCGCCAACGCCAGGCCAGCGTGAGCCAACGGACCAATCAACACAAGGTTGAACAGTTGCGTGACGATCAGCGTGAAAATTGCGATTTTTACCGGCGTACGAATGTTCTGTTGCGCATAAAAGCCCGGCGCCAGCACTTTGATCACGATAATCCCGAGCAGACCCACCGAATAGGCAATCAACGCGCGCTGGGTCATTTCAGCATCAAAGCCACTGAACTGGCCGTACTGGAACAACGAAACGGTCAACGGCTCGGCGAGAATCCCCAGTGCCAGCGAGCACGGCAGCACCAGTACAAAGCACAGACGAAGCCCCCAGTCGAGAATCCGCGAATATTCGTGGCGATCCTTGCTGGCGTAGGTTTTGGCCAAGGTCGGCAGCAGAATGGTACCCAACGCCACACCCAGCACGCCGGACGGCAACTCCATCAAACGGTCAGCGTAATACATCCAAGACACCGAACCTGCGACCAGGAACGAGGCGAAGATGGTGTTGATAATCAGCGAAATCTGACTGACCGACACCCCCAGGATCGCCGGCAGCATCTGCTTCATCACTCGCCAGACGCCGGTATCGCGCAGATTCAGGCGCGGCAGGACCAACATGCCGATCTTCTTCAGGTGCGGCAGTTGATAAAGCAACTGCGCCAGACCGCCCGCCAGCACCGCCCAGCCCAAGGCCATGACCGGCGGATCGAAGTATGGCGTCAGGAACAGTGCAAACACGATCATGCTGACGTTGAGCAGGGTCGGTACGAACGCCGGCACCGAGAAACGGTTCCAGGTATTGAGGATCGCACCGGCCAGCGAGGACAGGGAGATCAGCAATATGTAAGGAAAGGTCACCCGCAAAAGGTCGGAGGTCAGCTGGAATTTTTCCGGCGTATCGGTAAAACCGGGAGCCGTAGCCCAGATCACCCACGGCGCGGCGATCATGCCCAGCGCCGTTACCAGCGCCAGCACCAAGGTCAGCAACCCCGACACGTAAGCAATAAAGGTACGCGTCGCCTCCTCGCCCTTCTGGCTTTTGTATTCCGCCAGAATCGGCACAAAAGCCTGAGAGAACGCACCCTCCGCGAAGATTCGCCGAAGCAGATTAGGCAGTTTGAAGGCAATAAAGAAGGCGTCCGTCGCCATCCCGGCCCCGAATATTCGGGCGATGAGCGTGTCACGGACGAACCCGAGAACCCGCGAAAGCATCGTGATAGAGCTGACGGCGGCCAACGATTTGAGCAGATTCATTGAGGGAATTTGTGCCTGTCGATAAACAGCAGGCGAACAATGCGCCTACTTGTGCGATACTCTGCGCCGCAACAGCACAGAGCCAAAGCTCGCGAGTTTACAGGTCAAGCGCCGGAAATAAATATCCCGCCTCTTTATACCTACCACTTAGCGGAACGTTTCAAGCGCCCTTGACAAGACATCT
>NZ_JBIUWM010000033.1:0-71000 GCF_044743445.1 Pseudomonas sp. NPDC087615
GAACTATTACTCCATCGGCCGAAAGACTTGGCGCAAGCGGAGCAAATGGTGCGAGAAGCGATCCTGATCTACAACCAGGAACGCCCGCACCTGTCCTTAAAATACAAAACGCCCGATGCAGTGCATCGGGCGTTGGGGTGAAACAGGTGTAAACCTATTTCAGGACTAGACAGCCGCAACACTCAATAACCGGCCAGTTCCCGCAACTGCGCGTGGGTGTGCTCATCCAGCACAATGCCCTCGACCTGCGATCTGGCACGCTGCAAATGCCGACGATCACCCGGCAATCGTTTCAGCCCGACACCGTGCATCTGGCGCACCAGTTCTTCGCTGCGTTCGGCAAATCCTTGTCCGGCCGCTTTGCTCGGGTCAATCACGATCAGCAACTGCCCGGTCCACGGTGTTTTCGCGCCGGGGTGGTTCGACCAGTCGAACTCGAATGAGAAATTACCGCCGGTCAGCGCTGCCGCCAGTAGCTCCACCATCATCGACAACGCCGAACCCTTGTGGCCGCCAAACGGCAACAACGCCCCGCCTTCGAGAATCGCCCTGGGGTCCTGAGTTGGCTGGCCGAGGCTGTCCACGCCCATGCCTGCCGGTAGCCGTTCGCCTTTGCGCGCAGCGATCTGCACGTCGCCATGAGCAATTGCGCTGGTGGCCAGGTCGAAGACAATCGGTGCAGCGCCGGCCCGTGGCGCGGCAAAGGCAATCGGGTTGGTGCCGAACAATGGCCGATCAGCGCCGTGCGGCACCACACAGGTCATGCTGTTGACCACACTGAGTGCTACCAGACCCTCTTCAGCGAAAGGCTCGACATCCGGCCACAGGGCTGCAAAGTGATGCGAGTTGCGAATCGCCAACACCGCGATCCCTGCACTACGCGCCTTCTCCACCAGCAACGGCCGGGCGGCTGCCAGCGCTGGCTGGGCAAAACCGTTGCCGGCATCGACGCGCACGAAACCCGAGGCGACGTCTTCGACCTGCGGTATGGCATGTCCGTTGACCCAGCCGCTTTTCAGGGTCGAGACATAGCCCGCAATCCTGAACACGCCGTGGCTGTGGGCACCATCACGTTCGGCCCCGGCGCAGTTGGCGGCCAGCACCTTGGCGACCTCCGTCGACGTGCCGTGGCGCAGAAAAATCGTTTCAAGCAATTGCGTCAGCGCTTCGAAGGTTAACGAGGACGAGGCAGCAGAAGACACAGGATTGAGTGGCGCAGACATCTGAAGCTCCAGAATGATTATTGGAGGGAACAACAGCGTACCGAGAACTTGCGAACCGATTAACCACACCCAAGCGCCCCCCTGTCAACCCTGCAACAGCATGACCCGCGCTCGCGCTCGCAATGCGATAACTATCTACCACCTTTGCCCGCAGCACACCGCTTAGTCTCTGGCCTCATTTTTTGCGCCCAGCGCGCCCTACCGAGACTCGATGATGCCTGAGACAGCCTCCCCACTGCTGTTCCCCGAAACCCTGAATTTCCCCGGTCTTTGGGAACAAACAGGCAAGTCCCACAACCTCAACAGCAAGGACTTCAACTGGCTGGCCCATGTAAAACTGGCCACACACGCGCTACGCAGCGAGCAATCGCCGCCCATGCTTGCCCGGAACATTCGCATCAGCGCCGGCACGGCACCGCCCATCACGCTGGCCGGCAGTTTCATATTCAGCGAAACCCCCGACGACAAAGGCGTAATCCTCTACACCCCTTACGATGGCATCAAGAAATACGACAGCCTTGCGACCCTAGAGGCGTTACTCGAAAAACGCTTGGAGGAAGCCAAAGAAGAGGATCAGTTGCTGGCTTTTCTCGCTTTATCCCAGCGCAGAGAAGTGGTCGAACAGAGCAGCCTTACGCTGAGCTACGAAACAATCGAGGGGGATATTTTCGATAGCCAGAAGAGCGCCATTCTGGCGTGCCAGAAATTGAACGCGGCGGCCATGCTTGGCGAATTGAAGCGTTTGCCCTCGCTCACCTCCCTGATAGAAACGATCCTCGATGATCTGTTGAAAGACGGTTTCCCCAACCTGAAGCAGAGGCAAACCCGGGTCAATTTTTACACGGACGCCGCCGTCACCAACCCTGACACCGCCTCAGGTTCGGAACCGGCCCGGCACTGGCATGACTCAACAAGCCTGAGCGAAGCCGTGCTGATGCTTTACCGGCATCGAAGCTGGCCGCCGGACCCATTGCATGAGTTCTCCAATCCCGGGCATGCACCGGTCGAAGGCGATCAGGCGATTTGGGAAGAGGCGCTGCAACAGGCGTCGGGCAAGTTGCAGATGCTGCTGTTTCACGAAATGGAACGCTATTGGAACGCTCCCGCCACGGAGGGATCAACACGGCGCGTCTTCTTCGGTGAAGCACTGAAAGAACAGGCACGCGCCGAACTGCTGATCAAGCGCGAAACCGGCACCCTCGACGCCAGTCAGTTCGCCACACTGCACCAGATGATTCAGCCGGACGCCTTGTCGCTCCATCGCCCAACCCTCGAGAAAGTGCGCCTGTGGGAGTACGAGCCCAATTATGTCGAGCTGGCGGGCTCTTTGATCATCAGTCACACAGATGCCTGCCTTTACACACCGACCATGGGTTTGCAGGTGCTTGAGGATTACAACGACCTGAAAGATACCGTGTTGAGCAAGCTGCGCGCGCCTGGGCACGAGGACGAATTCTACGGCTTGTTGAACCTTGAAGAGCGTCAACGCTTTATCGGCTTCGACCGGCCTCAGGTGAGCGGCGAAAGCATCGGCGGCGAGATTTTCAACGTGCTGTTCGAGGCCATCATCACCAAACAGAGGCAAAGCATCGAATTTGCCTTGCAGGTATATCGCCACAGCGATGGCTGCGTTGATATCCATGCCATGTTCGATAAGTCCCTGGATATCCGCTCGATGATCAACGAGCGGTTGCTGGAAGTGGATGCCGGTAAACGGTGGTCGACAAGGCCGGTGCTGGCCGGCGTACAACAACCTTCCAGGGTGCTGGCACACAGGGTCCGGGAGATCGCGAGATCATGCGATGGCATCGATGCCTTGCTCACTGGCTCATTCAGGGGGCAGCCCACCGCCACCGCGAAGGAGCAGCGCAGTTACCTTGAGAAAATGAGATCACAGTTGGCTCACTCGCTGTTTGTCGGGGTAACCGGTGAAGCGGCGTTGCGGGTGCTCAGTGGCTCGCTTAAAACGGCCGAACAGGCGATTGTCGATACCGTGTTCCATCCCGATCAGCCCAGCCGCGACAACAGACGTTCACTCAATGGATTTCGCCCCGACGCCTGGTCACTTACCCTGGAAAGTCGCGGTGCGAAAGAGCCCTTGTCTTTGGCTCACTGCGTTTTGCTGACAGAACGTGGCGGGCTCGACGACCTGCACTCGGGAAGGGTAATTGTGTGGACGCCCGCGCTGGGGCTGGAAGTATTGGCCAATATTACTGTTGCGCGGCAGGCGCTGAACCAACGGTTGAAGGACAGCGTGGCGCGTCTGGCTTTTCTGGAAAACCTTGCTCCCCAAGCACGCCAGTGCCATCAGGCGTACACCCTGGGTCCCTTACGGTTGATCGAGGACAATATTCTGCACAACCGCGCACAATCTGGCATTGAGCACTTCCTTGCACGTTGCGACGCGGTACGCGAACGCCTGAAGGACCGCGCCGGACTCGCGCCAGCCCTGGCCACGCTCAAAAGAACGGCAATCGATACCAACCTGCTGCGAACGATTCACCTGGCAACGGCCATCAACCAGCAACAATCGCTACCCGCCTGGCTGGGCATGGCGCCAGTGGACGAGCAGCAGTTGCATCTCGAACTGCTTGAGCAATGGCGCCGTAGCGTGGTCGATCACAAGGACTACCTCAGCGGCCTGCCCTCTCTGGCCGATTACGTCAGTCAGACGTTGAAGTCATTGCTCGACGCTCGATTCAAAGGCAACCCGCTCGAGCCGCAAGACATCCAGATCATCCCCAATCTGGCCTTGGCGGGCCCTGCCCTCGCGCTCACCGATTTTGCGTTGAACCATATCAACATCGCCCAGGGTACCGGCTTCAAAGTCGCCGCGAGGACGAAAAAGCCACTCCCCGCAGGCCTGGATCAAAATACTGTCCGGCAACTGTTGTTGTCGCTGGCGATTCCGACGGTTTTCGCCAGAAAAATTACCGATGCGCTCTCCGACGACGCTGCTCAGTCCCAAGCACGCAAAGAACGCTTCATTCGGCAGACGCCCTGGCAACTGTTGCAACATGCACATGGATTGAAACTGCAACAGCAATTGTCCGCCAGCGCCTTCGATTGCCTTTGCCAAGTGCTCGACATACCGGACGGCATAGCACGGGCAACCGTTGAGGGAGCTCATGCCATGGCGTATCCGTTGTCGCTGGTCAAAACAGCAGGCGCAAGCGCTGTCGAAACGCTTGGCCTTTACATCATTGGCCCGGGCGGCGGTCAGCCCGGGCCACTGGTCCTTTATGCGCCCTATGCGCAACCGCTTTTTCGCGAATTCGCCAATGAGCAGAGCCTGATCGCGGCCGTGAACACGCCGGGCAGTTTTCAGGATCTGGTGATTCGCCGTCTGCCGATAGCACAGCAATCAATATTTCGGGGGCTTTTGCAGGCGAACGTCGGCGAAACCAGTGAAATGGCACTGTCGGGCCGCGCCATTACCGGCAACCTGTTGCACAGGCTCTTCAGTGACAACCTCAAGCTGCTGCCGCAATTGTTGAGTTGCCAGGCGCTCAGCCATGCTCAAGACGATTGGGAAGCGGCGAAAAACCTGTTCAGTCATGGCCCCCATCCGATCTCGGGGTTGCTGCCGGGCAAACTCTCGTACGTGACATTCCTTTGGCAGGCGTACAAGGATTTCAAGAATTCGGCTGAAAACCTGCAGGATCATCATTGGACGCAAGCCCTGAAATCATTTATCGACGGCGCGGTGCAGATGATCAGTCTGGGCCGCCTGACGAGCGAAGGCGCCGCCTCGGCAGAATCCGCTCTCTCCATTCTTTCTTCAGCCAAAACAGAGAGCACCGCCGGTAACGTTGACGCATTGTCGAACTCGCCCGCCCTGGTGGCCCCGGCGTGGTCGCAGATCCGTTTAACGTCACCCAGGCGCACCGAGTTACAGGCGTTTGAAACCACGGCAGTGGCGCTTGAGGACCTCAAGCGTGACGCTAAAAACGGCACCTATGAGGATCCGATCAGCAAGCGTACGTATACCGCTATCGCCGGCAAGGTTCATCGTGTCGACCAACCGGGGGCGGTCTGGCAGATTCTTAACGATGAAAAGCCCGGTCCGTCATTACGATTGACCGGCTCGCGACTCTTGCTGGCGCCCGATCGCCATGCGGTGCACTACGGCAAAGCAATCTCCAGACTGCACAAGCGATATACCCTGGAGTTGGATCGCAGGGTCATGCTGAACATCGAAGCCATCGGTATGAAGGAAATACGCCGCAACCATCCCCAGAAAGCGCAAATACTGCAACACGCTGTTGATCTTGCCCGTGTATATGCATTCAACAGCCTGCACAATCTGGTCCAGTTGAAAGCCAACGTTCCTGGCACCCGTCTGGATGGATTTCTCAAAGTGTTTTTCGGCGTGGCCCAAGTCGATAGCGGTTTATTGAGCAAACTCAACAAGGCGATCGTGCCCATTTGCCAGGCGTTGGTGGATCCCGACGATGACCTGTTGAACACTGATCGCTTCGTTGTGGGTTCCAATGCCTTCCAGTCCTGCGTCATTGCGTTTGTGCTGAACAACGACCATCGCAAAATGGTTCACTTCACCGAAAACTTTTTCAACCCGCAGTTGAGCTGGTACGCACCCTCCCTCATCGAGCCTTTCGACATTGATTGCCACGCTCAAGCAGCGACACTGATCCACGAGTTTGCCCACCAGTATTCGAAGGCCAAGGATATTGCCACCCTGGAGGCACGGCGCCCGTTTCACGACTTGATCGAAACCCTCACGGTGTACGGCCAGACTATCCAGCAGGAGTTGGTAGACCTCCAGACTCAGGCGTTGTCGCTCACTACCCCCCGAGAAGCCCTGTTTGCACGCTGGAGCAAGAAAAAAGGTTCATTTGTCAGTCTGGATAAAATCCCGGGGGCTGAAGACATCAGCAAAGACATTCTCGATCTGACCCTCACCCCGACCATGGACGAGGCCCGCAATGCGTTTCTTGATAGGCACTCAGCGGATGTGCGCATCGATGTGATTTTGCGCAACGCCGACTCCATCGCCCGCCTCGTTTGCGAGATGGGTCGGCAACTGGATCCGGTGCCGCTTCCCTGAAAAAGCGCAAAAAAATGCGCAGGGCTCGAAACCTGCGCACGCCTTCACACCCATCACTCGGGTACGCGAATCAGTCCTTCAGGTTGGGTAGCTGAGAAAAAATAAGTTCCGTTTTGATGGGCAAATGCCATGACGGATGTTCTCGGCAACTTCCCGTCAAGGTTAGAATGTGCGAAATCAGGACGACTCAATGACCCAAGACACTCTCTCGGAAGCCGAATACGATGCCGTCACCGATGCCGCTGCGCACTGGTGCATGCGTCTGCACGCCGCTGACTGCACAGATGAAGAGCGTCGCGCTTTCGAGCATTGGCACGCCGCGCATCCGCTGCATGCGTTCGAGTATGAGGCCATGCTGGAGATTTGGGACGTTGCCGGACACCTGCCACGCCCCGAACCTGCCGTTGCTTCGCCGATTCCCCAGCCTGCCCGCTCGTGGCGTCAATACGTTATAGCGGCGACGGTCTGCGCGCTCGCGCTACCGCTGGCGGCCTACACCGGATGGAATCTTGGCTGGTTGCCCAACAGCTATCAGCATCTCTCAGCCACCGACAATGTCCGCCAGGTCACGCTCAGTGACGGCAGTCAGCTCGAACTGAACCTGAACACTGATCTGACCTTCAGCAATTACAAAAACGAACGGCGCGTCACCCTGAAAAAAGGTGAGGCGTACTTTGCGGTCAGTCACGACCTGTCTCGCCCGTTCATCGTACGTGCTGGCGAGGGCCGGATTCGGGTAACCGGTACGCGTTTCAACGTCTGGAAGTATGAGGATCAAGTGCGGGTCAACCTGATCGAAGGTTCGGTGCGGGTGACCAGCAACACCGCATTACCGGGCGATGGTTTGCGTCTCGGACCGTCCATGCAGGCACGCTACAGACACGGCGACTACACGCCGCAGGTCAGCCAGACATACCCCAACGACACATCACTGGCCTGGCGCAGCGGCAAACTGGTGCTGGACAACATGGCACTCGATGACGCGTTGCCGCTGATCAACCGTTACCTGGCCAAGCCGTTGATGCTCGCCGACACCCACACCGGTTCGATTCGGGTAGGCGGCATCTACAACATCAAAGAACTCAACAACCTCGCCAACTCTCTGCCCAAAGTCTTGCCCGTCTATCTGACGCGCAACAAGGAAGGCAACCCGGTAATCAATTCGATGCCCAAGCAACCGCCAAAAAACTGAAGGCCGCGCCCTTGCGGGTGCGGCCTTCATGCCTGGCTCAATTAACGCTGTGCTTATTGCGCAGCCACTTCTGCTGCCTTGCCCAGCGAACCACCAATGGTTTGCACCTGATACTGCGGATCCGCCAGGATCTGTTGTTCAGTAAACGGCAGCACACTCCACCGTTTCTTAGAGAACGCCTCGGTCTGGTCCCGCGAATACTTCGATGCCGGGTCGCTGGACAGCGAGAACGCCAACAGTCCCTGCGCGTGCGGACCTTTCTCATCGAAGGTCACGACTTGCAGATAACTGGTGCCGCTGACCACTTCAAGTTTGCCGTCTTCGCGGGGCACGCTCTGGATGGCATTGTAGATCCCCAGCGTACCCGGTCCGCCATGAATCGGCGTCTGCTGCCCACCACTGCTGGCCACTTGAATATCACCCCAACGGGTTTGCGGCGTGAGGCCCATCTTGTCGACCGACGCGACCGACGCCAGCATCGCTTCACGCAGTGCCTTGGCCACCGCTGGCTGCTCGACAGCCAGACCGCGCGGTGTGTGTTGTGCGTCTTTCGGATCGAAGG
This sequence comes from Pseudomonas sp. NPDC087615, assembly GCF_044743445.1. Classification (NCBI taxonomy): domain Bacteria; kingdom Pseudomonadati; phylum Pseudomonadota; class Gammaproteobacteria; order Pseudomonadales; family Pseudomonadaceae; genus Pseudomonas; species Pseudomonas sp. NPDC087615. Next base: position 8,046 of record NZ_JBIUWM010000033.1, read on the forward strand.
CCACGCGCCAGATATCCCCTGACGTCTGCAACGCTTGCATGATGTTCTGGAAATGCACCAGACCCAGGCCCGCATCCAGATTGGCCCGACCGTCCCACGCCTTGAGGCTGGCACACAGCGGTTTCAGTGTTTGCGCATCGGCACCAAGGTCGGTGGCGCAGAACGCCAACAGATCGGGTGCAACCTGGCTCGCCAGATAGACCTGATCATCCATCACCATTTGCTGCAGATCCTGCACCGCCACCGACCTTTTTTTACTCAGGCCAGCCAGACGCTCCAGCGCAAACCGGGAGCGCAAGCCCAACGGCTGGCCTTCCTGACTGATCAGCGGCGAGAAACCGGTGAGCGGTTGCGCCGGGTTGGCCAGCCAAGCGGAATCGTTGGAGTGCTGGACGAAGTCCTTGCGCAGCAATTGCGGCAATTGGCTGGACGCATAAATACCCTTTTGCGCTGCTTTCGGATCAATGTCCCAGGCGCAATCGCTGTTGGAGCCATCCAGCACGATCATCTTGGTACCGGCTCGCGGGTCGCTGCACCTGGCCAGTTTTTCACGGCTGACGTTCGGCACCACGGACAGGTTCATGTACAGCGTTTGCCCCTTGTCATCCGCTGCGAGCGTATTGACCCACGGGATTCCCTGGATCTTGTGCACCGAGTTCTGCAATTGCTCGAGCGAGGAAGCCTGGTTCATTGCATACCATTGCTTGAGCACACGATCGTTATCGAGGTTGGCATCACGCAGGCTGTAGGCAAACTGATTATCCCAGTCGAGCTTGCCCGGCCACTGCACGATCGGCCCGAACTTCGAGCTATAGACGTCACGTACGACCGGCACTACCTGCCCATCAGCCTGTTTGATCTGCACGGTTACCGTCTGCTTGCTCATCGGCACTGATTGACCATCGAGCAAATAGTGCGTCGGGTCTTTCGGATCGAGTTGCAGCCGATACAGGGTGAAGTGCTTGGAAGAGTCGACTGTGTGAGTCCAGGCCAGGTGCTGGTTGAAGCCAATGTTGATCATCGGCAATCCCGGCAAGGCCGCGCCCATGACATCGAGCTTGCCAGGAATGGTCAGGTGCATTTGATAGAAACGCATACCGCCAACCCAGGGAAAGTGAGGGTTGGCCAACAGCATCCCGCGACCGTTGAAGGAGCGTTCACTGCCCACCGCCACGGCATTGCTGCCACGGTCCAGTGCGAAGCGCTGCAGGCGGGCGTCGGCCAACGCGTAGGCGTGACTGACGTGTTCAACCCGAGCCGTGGCATGAGGCGGCGTGGCGCCCGCCAGGGCTTCGGCGAACTGGCCGACACCCCCCTCGACCAACAGGCGACGCGTCAGTTTCACCAGGTCTTGAGGCGAAATATCGCGCACCCACTCGCCCTGACATTGTTGCGGCAGGCCCTGCTCACGGCGCTGGGCTAGATAGCGGTTATAGCCGGCGGCATAACCCTGCACCAGATCCCGCACCTGAGCAGGTTGCGCCCGCCAGAATTCGTTGACCGCTTCAGGTGTATTGAGCCAGGTGAAAAACACATCGCTGACACGGTTTTCGCGCTGTTCGACGGTGAACTGCTCCGGCCCGAAATAGCGTGAACGCTGACCATTGACCGTTACGATCTCGTTGGCCAAAAGACACAGGTTGTCCTGCGCATAGGCGTATCCGATCCCGAAACCGAGACCACGTTCGTCTTGCGCACGGATATGCGGTACGCCAAAACCGGTGCGCCGGATTTCAGCGCTGGTATCGAGGGCCGGGCTGAACGCATGGGCCGACAGGCTCAGCCCAAGAAACATACCGGCAGAGGTCAGTCTGGTTAAGTGCCTGGAAATAATCACGCTCGCTCCTGATCGAAATACCGAAGAGCGTACCCGGCGTTGCTGCGCCAAGCCTGTGAGGGGCCGCGGGTCCGCTCTGGAAACACCCATGCGTCCACGCGCAATGAGCCTGTGATGGAGACGAACCTGTAGAAAAAAATTTAGCCCTCGCAACAGCGGTTATGTGCCGTGATTACACAGAGAGGACGAATTTCCGACAAAATTTCTACATTTTTTCTTTCATGATTTGTCGCGTTGATACGTCTTGTTTGAAAGACCGTCAAAAACCTTTCCCGATCAGGCTCTGAAAAGGAGTAATCGCATGTACAACTCGCAACTACCAACGGACGGTAGCCAGGCCTCACAAGGAGCTTCCATGAGCCCCCACGCGAGCGATTTCGGGCAACGCGTCGACCGTCACGGCAATGAACGTATCCGGTTGCTGCTGAAAAGTTTCGGCCTGCGCACCAGCCTGATCCGTCTGAAAGTCATCGACGCCCTACTGGTTGCGGCACAAAGTGATCGGCATCTGGGCGTGCGCGGCGTCCACAGCCAATTGCTGGATCTGGGTATTCCGCTGTCGTTTCTCAGTGTGCGCGAAGTCCTCAAGCGTCTGTGCGCCGAGGGTGTGATCACCTTCAATGCAGACAAGAGCTACAGCCTGCATCCGCAGGCTGCTGCCGTTCTCAACAACGATTGATGCGTGCTGCGAGCGCCGTCAGGGTTTGACCTTGCGGCGCATCACGCCGTTGATCACTACCACGACCACCGCCACGCCAATGGCGATGTACTGGAATGTCTTCTCACTGATCATGCCGGCGTTTTGCAGCCAGGACAGGCCGAGCATGATTGCCAGCACGGACACGGCGATCACAATCGAAAAAATCAAGCGTTGCTTCTGGGTCATTGCGGCTTCCTGAAACTTTGGAATGTATCCGGTTTGTATCTGTTTGCATGCCATGCGCTTACCGTTTTACGGGGATGCGCCGCTGCAAACGGGGTCTCATATTACAGCCGCTGAAGAGTTTTGGCTTCATGACGGCGTAACCATGAGGATTTTTGAAATGCTGCGTCGAATCACCTGGCTGATTCCCGTTCTTGCCCTGCTGACCCTGAGTGGTTGCATCATTTTCCCCCACGGCGGCTGGCATGGTGATCACCATCGCCATTACCAGGGAGGCCCTGGCTATTATCAACATCGTTAGAAGAAAGTCGCTCACCCTGCCCGTTTACCAATAATTGCGGCAGGTGGAGGCACACAAAACCGGCCCTATAAACAATGCCCGCCATTCAGCGGGCATTGTTTTATCACCACTCGCCGACAACTTAGTGCGCCTCACAACTTTTCTGATCCATTAAATAACCTGCAAGCATTTGAAATTTAATGTCTCAGCAAAGCGTTAGGTGACAAGAGCACCTACGCCTAGTCTCTGCAAACTTTTCCGCGACTATAAACAAGGAAGTCTATGCAGAGAACATTGATTAAAATCGCCCCACGACAAGTTGTCGGATTCTGTCTGGCCCTTACGGCTTTTGAGTTACTGACTTATATGGCCAGTGACTTGATCATGCCGGCCATGTTGAACGTTACCGCGCAACTACAGGCAGATGCCCGTCATGTACCCAATGCTTTCAACCTTTATCTACTGGGGGGTGTTTGCCTGCAGTGGTTGATCGGAGCGCTATCCGATCACTGGGGACGACGGCGCGTATTGTTGATCGGCTGCGCGCTGTTCGCCGCCGCCTGCACAGCCGCTTTCACCATCCACAGCATAGAAGCGTTCAATGTGCTGCGACTGGTGCAAGGCATGGGCGTGGGTTTTGTTGTGGCGGTCAGTTATCCGGCGCTTCAGGAAGTGTTCAGCGAGGCCGATGCTGTGCGCTTGATGGCGCTGCTCGGCAACGTTGCGCTGTTGTCGCCGCTGCTGGGGCCGATACTTGGCAGTCTGTTGCTGGAATGGCTGACTTGGCGCGATCTGTTTCTGGGCCTGGGTCTGGCAGCCGCCGCCGTGTGGCTGGGGCTCTATGCCTACATGCCGGAGACCGTCGGCGTTGTGCGCCGAGATGGCAGCCTGCAAGCGCCGGTGCCCTTCTCCTTGCGCCAGATCCGCCGGCGCTACCTTACCCTGCTCGGCAACCGAAGGTTCCTCGGCGCAAGCCTCGCACTAGGGTTGATGAGTCTGCCCTTGATCGCCTGGATCGGCCTGGCACCGTTGCTGCTGATCCAGTTGCAGGGCCTGACGCCGCTTGAGTACGGACTATGGCAAATCCCGATTTTCTCTGCCGTGATCGTTGGCAACCTGATTCTCGACCGCTTGCTGGTCACTCACGCGTTACCACAGTTGATTCGTCTGGCGCTTTGGCCGTTCTGCCTGGGCCTGCTGACACTGATAGGTTGCGCACTGTCTGGCGCAGGTGTGGGGCCAGTGGTGGCCGGTCTGTCGCTGTACGCCGTTGGACTGGGTATCAGCAATGCCGCGCTGTATCGCCTGGCGCTATTCAGTACTGACGACAGCAAAGGTCTTGTCTCAGCCATGATCGGCATGCTTTCCATTGCCGTGATGGGTGTCGGCGGCTCGATCATTGCGGCGATGGGTGGCGGCACACGTCTCGAACTCTTCGCCATTTGCGCCGCGCTCAGTGGCCTGATGTGCCTGCCCTTGCTTCACGGGTTCTTGCGAGCAGCAAAAAACTGTTTCGCCCCTCCTCGATAAAGGAATATTGATGATCCACTTACCCTCAAGCGACGCGCTCTGCGCGTTGACACAGCCTTATTGCCCGGATTCAGTGCCCTCGGGGCTGTTTGACCGGGCCATGGCCGAAATCAGCCGGTATCACTGCCAGCAGACGCCGGGCTACGAACACTGGTTGAACGCCAACGGGATCGACGCCAGCGATCTGGACAGCCTGGATGACTGGTCACGACTGCCGCCGATCTTTGCCAACTTCTTCAAACAACAACTGCTGCTCAGCAACGCTGGGGAGCAGGCTCTGGAACTGACATCGTCCGGCACCAGCGGCCAGAAAAGTCGCATGCGCTATGACGAACGTAGCCTGTCTGCGGCCCAATTCATGGTCGCGCAGATCTTTCGTCATTACGGCTGGGATACCCCGGACACGCCGTGCAACTACCTGCTGCTCAGTTATGAGCCGCAAGGTCGCATCACACTGGGCACCTCATTCACTGATCAGTTTCTATGCCGTTTCGCTCCAGCCAATCGTGTGGTCTACGCCCTGCGCAGCAGCGGTGACGGTCATCAGTTCGACCTGTTTGGTGTCATTGCCGCGTTGCAGGCGTTTGCCGAAGAAGGTCTTGCGGTGCGCATTCTCGGCTTTCCGGCATTTTTGTGGCAAACCCTGCAACGGATGGAAGATAGCGGCGTGCCCGATCTGCAACTGCCCGCGGGTTCGTTGGCGTTCTTCGGTGGCGGCTGGAAAACCCAAGCGGCCCAAGAGATACCCAGACAGCAGTTATATGCGCGCATCCACCGGCAATTGGGCATCGAAACGTCGCGCTGTCGCGATGGTTACGGCGCAGTCGAACACGCCGTGCCTTACATCGAATGCGAGCACCATCATTTCCATGTCCCGGTCTATTCGAAGGTGTTCGTGCGCAATCCCCAGGACTTCTCTGTTCAGCCCTATGGCCAGCAAGGCTTGCTGGGATTTGTCTCGCCCTATATCTCGTCCAGCCCCGCGCACGCCGTGGTGATGAGCGATCTGGCCACACTGCACCCTGGCGCGAGTTGTGGCTGCTCACTCGCCGGCGACTGGTTCGAACTGCATGGCCGCGCTGGCACTACGGCAGGCAGAAGCTGCGCGATGGCGGCGTCCGAGTTATTGGGGAGGCACTGATATGTATTTGATCAACGGCCATTTGCATAACGATTTCACGCTCGACCAGGCGCTTGAACACCTCGACCATGACCTGGTGCAACACCTGAGCACGCCGCTTGAAAGCGACACCGTGATGGCGGCTGCCGCACGGTTTGCCGAGCAATTGCGCAGCCCCGATTACACGTCGGTACTCGATGCAGGGCAACGACAAAGCCTGATCGCTTTCTGCGACCCGCAAGCGTTGCAAGTCAAATTGCAACGCGAACTCGGCACGCAACCTGAATCATTGCGCCGAATCAATTATCGGCAAGCGTGTTTCGAGTGTTGGAGCCCGCTCGGACTGGTCGTGCACATCACCCCGGGCAACGCGCCATTACTGGCATTCTGCGCCGTACTGGAAAGCCTGCTGGCTGGCAACGTCAACTGGTTGCGCCCCAGCAGCAGCGATCGGAACCTGACCGCGCAACTGCTCGGTGCATTCGTGCAATGCGATCTTACCGGTCAACTCGCGAATTACGTGGCGGTCTTGCCGGTCAAAACTGAACACATAGGGGCATTGTGCAAACGCGCCAACGGTGTCGCGGCCTGGGGCGGCGAATCGGCCCTGCACGCGATTCGCCAGCAGATCCCGGCTGGCTGTCGCTGGATCGATTGGGGACACCGCATCAGCTTCGTTTATCTGACACCCGATGCCGCCACGTCGCAGGCGCTGGATGCCGTCGCCGATGAGGTCTGCCGGCTGGATCAACAGGCCTGCTCCAGCCCGCAATGGTTGCTGGTGGACAGTGACGATCCGGTGGTGTTGCAAGATATCGGCGAGCGCCTGGCTGAAGCTTTCGAACGACGCAGCGGGCAGTGGCCGGCGCTGTCGCCCACGCCCGAAGAAGCCTCACAAATCATCACACACACGCACATGGCACGCCTGGCGCAGAGTTTCGCCCGGCAAACCGGTCGCGTGTTCAGTGCGTCGGGCTGGCGAGTGATCTGGGCGCATGACCGCCAACTCAGTCCGTCGCCACTGTTTCGCAGCGTGCTCTTGCACCCTGTGCCCCGCGCGCTGATCACCGCCACCCTGTTGCCTTGGCGCAATGTCCTGCAAAGCTGCGCGCTGCTGTGTGCCGAACCGCATATCGGCGAATTGGCGCGAACACTGATCGGCGCTGGTGTGACGCGTATCGCGCCAGTGGATGGCATCCACGACGGCTACGACGGCGAACCGCATGATGGCGTTTACGCGTTACAACGCCTCAGCCGACGGGTATCGGTCAGCGTGCCTTGCGCCGTCCTGCCAACCCACGCCACCCTCGACCGCACGCCGCTCAACGCGCCGCTGTCCGGCCAGCCGATCATGGACAAACACGCCTTCACCCACCAGCCGTTCAACCCAATGGCGCAGTTGTACTTCCGCTCTGGAGGCAGCAGCGGCACGCCGGCGCTGTCCGGCTACAGCTACCGCGACTTTCATCGGCAGATGCGTGCAACCGCTGACGGTTTGTTTGCCGCCGGTCTCGACCCATCGCGAGACCGGGTGATGAATCTGTTTTTCTGCGGCGGGCTCTACGGGGGGTTCCTCAGCTTTGCCAAAGTGCTCGAACTGCTGGACATCACGCACTTGCCGATGGGAGCCCCGGCTGATGACGATTACCGCGAGATTGCCCAACTGATCATCGACCAGCGTGTGACGGTCCTGATGGGCATGCCCAGCACCGTGCATCGCCTGTTCCTCAACGAACGCGAAAGGTTGCAGGCCTATGGCGCAGTCAAAAAGGTTTTCCTTGGCGGCGAGCACCTGAGCGAACAGAACCGGGCGCTACTGAGCGATTGCGGTGTTTCCAGCATTCGCTCGGCGATTTACGGCAGCGTCGACGCAGGCCCCCTCGGTCACGCTTGCCAAGCCACGGGCGACGGTGTGTTCCACCTGATGAATGACACCCAACAGCTGGAAATCGTCGCACTTGACGACGATCTTCCCGTCGTTGGCAATCAGGTGGGTCGACTGCTGTTTACCTCTATCGCTCGGCAAGGGCAGACCGTACAGCGTTATGACGTTGGCGACACCGGACGCTGGGTGCCCGGCCTGTGCCAATGCGGGCTCACGTCGCCACGCTTCGAACTGCTGCAACGGCATGGCACGCTGATCCGCCTCGGCACCGACTTCATCTCACTGAGCGAATTAGCGTTGCACTTGCAGGTCCCGTTCCAACTGCTGCTGGATCATGCCCCCGACGGCATCGAGCGAATCCTGGTGCGCAGTGAACTCGAAGCGGCACAGGTACACACCCGGTTATCAAACTACTCGACCCTGATGACCGTTTATGAAGCCGGACTCTTAATACTGAAAGTTGAAGTCTGTCCGACTGAACACTTCACTCGAAACAAACACAGCGGCAAGACGCCGCTACTGATTGACTCAAGACGAAAATAAAAACCGGCTAACTCGATCAGGCCTTTATATAAAAGAGAACACTATGGAAACAACCGATCCTGTGAACGAGTTGATTACGTTCGTTCGTCAGCACTCACACTTTTACGGGAAACACTTCGCGGATATTCCCGAGAAAAAAACATCACTCGCGCAACTGCCGTTGATTGATCCTGTTGCCTACTGGAGCAACAGTCAGACCCTCAACGCTTGGCCAGTGTTGACTGGGCCCGTGGAACACGCGCTGGTTTTTAAAACCGGCGGTTCCACCAGCGCCGGCAAACTCTCGGTTTATACCCAGGATGAATGGCGACAACTGGTGAGTGACTTCGGCGACAGCCTGAATGGGCAGTTCAAATCCGGTGACCGGGTAGCCAACCTGTTCTTTGCCGGCGACCTCTACGCCAGCTTCCTGTTCATCCATGATTCATTGGCGCACGTCGCACAAGACATCACCGAGTTCCCGTTCACCGGCGACGTCGGCTCAGACGTTCTGGCCGAAGCCGTGGTGCAGCACTCGATCAATGTGCTGGCGGGTCTACCCGCGCACCTGCTGACCTTCGCCAGTTGGCTCAATCGTCGGGGGCAGACACTGCCCGGCGTCGACACCCTGCTTTATGGCGGAGAAAGCCTGTTCGCTTCGCAACGTCAACGCCTCCATCTGGCGTTTCCCAGCGCACGCATCAGCTCGATTGGCTACGCCAGCGTCGATGCCGGTTTCATCGGGGCCAGCCACCACGACTGTGTCGAAGGCGAGCATCGAATGCGTGACGACCACATCATCCTGGAGATCATCGACGAACAGTCCGGTGAAGTGATCGATGCCTGTGACCAGATCGGTGTACTGGTACTCACCCACCTCAAACGTCGATTGATGCCACTGATTCGTTACCCGGTGGGCGACCGCGCCTGTTGGCGAGAGCCCGTTGGCGCGGCGCAGCGCAAATTCGCGCTCAGGGGCCGCAGTGCGAACAGCCAACGGGTTCGGCTGGGTATTTTGTCACTGATCCCTCATGAAATCGGCGATTTGGTCCGGCGCACCGCGGCCAGTGACGACTGGCAACTGGTGATCGAACAGAGTGCGCACAAGGATGTGTTGAGCCTGAAATGGGTGCCAAGCACTCGATCCCCCGACCTGGATGAAGTCAACCGAAGCCTGAAGGCCGGGCTGATCGAACGGTACCCGTTGATTACGCAACTGCAGGCAAACCAACTTCTGGATTTGCATACCCAAAGCTGCACGCTTGAAGATCTGCCACGCCATCCGCGTTCGGGCAAATGCCTGCGAGTGCTGGATCGGCGCCGCTACGAACACAACGACAAGGAGGCGCCTGATGGAAACGTTGATCCTGCGTAACTATCGCGACACCGATGCGGCGGCAGTCAGTCAACTGTTCCGGCAAGTGTACGGCGACCATTACGTGCAACCCCATGTCTACCTGCCGCACATGATCAGCCAAAACCACGGCGACAAGCGCTGGCACTCGCTGGTCGCCGTGGTCGGACAGCAGATCCTGGGGCACGCGACCCTGTTCAGGGACAACGGCTCACACAGTGCCGAACTGGCCTTGAGCGTCGTTCACCCTGACACCCGCGGACAAAACATCGCGACGCGTCTAGGCCAGCAACTGTTGATTCACGCACAAGCGCTTGGCTGTCACGACGTTTCAATCAAGCAAGTGACCCATCATCCGTACACGCAACGCATGGCAATCAATATCGGTTTTCACAACACCGGACTGCTGCCGGATTACGTCCCTTCACCCTTCGGCTGCCCAACGCCTGAATCGATCGTCCTGGGTTGTCGCGTCATCGACGGGTATCAACGCCCATTGCCCAGACAGACATGGCCAGCCAGTTGTCGGGTTTTCATGCAGCACCTTTGTCGTGTATTCGGCACGCGAACGCATGCACTTCCCTGGCGTGGCGCACCGGTTCAACTTGAACAACACGCTGATCGGCATGACATGCGGCTAAAGGAGCTGAGTCCGAGCCTACTCAAGCAGTTACAGGCATTACCGCAACATTGGCTGATTTCGATACGCCTGAGACTGTCGCGCCATTTCGCCAGCGATCTGAACAGGCTAACGGCCATCGGCTTTGTATTTACCGGCCTGGCACCCGGCGACGACACGGAAGGGAGCTGGCTCGCGCTCTTTCATCGCGGCGTCCGACAATGCGCGCTAAAGCTACATTGCCCGCGCATGCAGGTCCTGCATGATGAGGTTCAGCGCAATATCAGGGGAGGCTGGAATTAACACATTGGCCCGTCGCGATTGGAACGGGCCATCTTCTTCTGACGCTCACGCCTTGGAGCTGACGCCTTTGTCGGTTGGCGGCGTCGTGCCGTTACCCTTGCCATAGGTCTTGAGGTTCTGCAGCACGTAAATGGCTTTCTTGTACTCGGGGATCAAACCGTTGGCGTATTTGTCGCCCTTGATCGCGTTGGTCTGAATGGTATCGAGTTGCGTGGCGAAGTACTCCAGCGCACTGAACTTTGCATCCGGATCTTTCTGCACCCCGAAACGATCGAACTTGTCACCGGCGTTGAGCAGGGTCATTGCCGTCAGATCGGAAATCAGGCCTTTGCTGCGCAAGAATGTACTGAGGTTGCCCAACTGCTTCGCCGACACGTTATCCGGGTCGAAACCCTTGATGTTCTTGTGCAGCTTTTGCTTGTCCATCTCAGCGATGTTCAGCGCATTCGGATCGTTGCCGACCAAGGTCAGCATCTGCCTCACCTTGGTGCTTTGCGACACCTGTTTGCCTCTACTGCCGGTGTCCTGCACCAGCAAACCCGCCTTACTCTGCCAAGCACCGGTATAGCCGATAGTCATGAGTGAGTTCCTTGAAGAACGAGCATGAAAATGTCCTTGTTGACCTACTTTGGTGCTCGTAAGTATCGGCGGGCCAACTAGTGGCACCAACCTTTTTATCCGTTTGCTTACAATTCTCGTACATTCAGGTAGAAATTCTCAAAACACCCCAAAAGATGGAACCGCGTGACTCATCTGAAATTGTCACGGGTTGCGTTTTTTGCACTGATCAACCAGGCAAACCGCTTTGTTGTATCAAAGACGATACCTACCGTTCGGCCATACACTGCACGTTCTTGTACGAAAGTACCTAAAGCTTCTTCCCATCCCGACGATACCCATGGATACCCGTGATGTTTTCCCCCTGAACCCATAATAAAAAACGTAGCTAAAGGACCGGTCTCCATGCCCGCATTGCGCACTATTCAGGCTCGCTACACGCTGTTTCTGGTTCTGTTCATGCTGTTGTTGTCGGTGCTGACCGTGGTTGGCATCAGTCAACTGGTCGCCCCCAAACTGCGTCATACCGAAGAACAGGTTGTGCTCAACCGTATCGCCGAAGTCGCCGAGCAGATTCAGGGCGAATTGAACAAGGTTCAGGCGCAACAGCGCAGCATCACCCAAACCATCCCGTTGCTCGACAGCGCTGCCATCGATACGGTATTGCCGGGCTTGGTCGATCAATACGGCGAGCCGAAAGTCTTCGGCGGCGGGATCTGGCCGCTGCCGGGGCAGCGTGAGGCTGGGCGCAACAAGTTCAGCACTTTCTGGCATCGCGATGCCTCGGGCAAACTGGCGGTCAACACCTTCTGGAACAGCGACGCCGCGCCCAACTATTACGACCAGAGCTGGTACAAGGGCGGCATGCAGACCCCGCGCGGTCAGTGCGCCTGGGCCGCTGCCTATAAAGACGATGCCAGCGCCGAACCGCGCACCAACTGCGCCATGGCCATCCAGAAAAACGGTAGCGCCTGGGGCGTGTCGACCATCGACGTGACCCTCGGTTTCTTCAATGATCTGGTCGCCCGCAAGGAAAAAGACCTCAACGCCGAGATGCTCATCGTCGAGGCCGACGGCAAGATCATCAGCAACAGTTCGCGCATCAGTGGGCCGATCGTGCTGAAAAACATCAATGAACTGGCCGCCAGCTCGACCTTCGCCAGCCAGGTCAAGGCTGGCCTGCAGAACCGCGATCAGGCGCAGCGCGTCGAGTTCGACAACAACGGTCAAGACAGCACGTTCTTCATGCGGCCGATCGAAGGCACTCCCTGGTTCCTCGCCACCGCCCTGCCGACCAAAATGCTGACCGCCCAGCGTGATGACGTACTCAGCACGCTTAGCCTGTTGCAGATTCCGTTGGTGCTGTTGCTGGTGCTATTGCAGGTTTATGCCATCCGCCAACTGGTGTCGCGCTTGAAGGCGTTGAAAGCCAACATCGACTTGCTGTCCAGCGGCGATGCCGACCTGACTCGCCGCATCACCATCCGCGCCGAAGACGAACTGGGTGCCATCGGCCACTCGGTCAACACCTTCATTGCCTATCTGCAAAACATGATCGGGGAAGTCACGCAGGCCACAGGGGCCATGGCCTCAAGCCTCGACAACCTGCAACGTACCTCGGCGCATACCAGCCAGATCCTGCTGCGCCATGCCTCGGAAACCGATCAAACCGTCACCGCTATCACCGAGATGAGTTCCACCGCGGAAAGCGTGGCGCAGAATGCTGCCGAAACCGCCGCGTTTACACAGCGTGCCAACGAAAACGCCGATCGATCGCGCGTAGTGGTGGGCGAAGCGACCAACAGCGTGGTTGCGCTGATTGACGAAGTGGCCAGTGCCACACACAAAGTTGAAAACATGCAGCAGGATGCTCAACGCATCACCGAGATTCTCGGGGTCATCGGAGCGATTGCCGGTCAGACCAACCTGCTGGCCCTAAACGCCGCGATTGAAGCGGCCCGCGCCGGCGAGCAGGGTCGTGGTTTTGCAGTGGTCGCTGACGAGGTACGCGCCCTCGCCGCCCGTACCCAAGCCAGTACCTCGGAAATCAACGAAATGTTGACCCGCCTGACCCAAGGGGTGAGCTCATCGGTCAGCGCGATGGAAAACACTCAGGCCAGTTGCCAGTCCGCCGCTGACGCTACGGCGCGGGTCAACTCGGGGCTGGACGAAATGGCTGGCTCGGTCAGCCACATCAACAGCCTCAGCACCCAAATCGCCACTGCCGCCGAACAGCAAAGCGCAGTGACCGAAGAGATCAACCGCAGCATGGTGCAGATCCGTCACATGGTCGATGAACTGGTGAAAAGCGGCCAGGCCAGCGAACTCAACACCCGTCAGTTACTCGAAGCCAACAGCCAGGTGAGCGCGATCATGGGCCGGTTCAAAGTGCGTTGACAGGCCTGTGGCGAGGGCGATTGCGCCCTCGCCACAACGGGTTTCTACCGCCGTTGCCCGGCGGTTCAACTGACAGATTTGTAATCTCTCGCTCATCGGGCTGTCAGCCTTGATCTACGATGATCCCGACAGCCTGCCTCGTAGCAACTGGAAACAATCCGTTGATGCCTGCCAGGAAAAACCGGTCAAAATGCGTTCTTTTTGACCGCCAATCCGAGTCGAGAACCCGTCATGCGAACCCCTTTGCGTCTGGTCGCCCTGAGCGCCCTGTTCCTCTCCTCCCTCGCCCAGGCTGCCGACCTGATCCCGATCGAAGTCCATCGCGACGCCAACTGTGGCTGCTGCAAAAAATGGATCAGCCACCTGGAAGCCAACGGCTTCAAGGTCGAAGATCACGTCGAAAGCGACATGAGCAGTTTCAAGCAACAGCATGGCGTGCCGCCGCGTCTGGCGGCATGTCACACCGCAATCATCAACGGCAAGTTCGTCGAGGGCCATGTGCCGGCCGAACAAGTGCTGGCTCTGAGCAAGCGTGACGACTTGCTCGGTGTCGCTGCGCCGGGCATGCCGATGGGCTCGCCGGGCATGGAAATGGACGGCATGAGCGATGCTTATCAAATCATCGGCCTGAGTAAGGACGGCGCTGACGTGGTGGTGGCGGATTACCCGGCCCATTGATGGGTGCCGCGTATATCGGGCTGTTTTTCGCCGCATTCGGCGCCGCGACACTGCTGCCGTTGCAGTCAGAGGCGTTGCTGGTTGGCCTGATCGTCAGTGATCGTTATTGGCTCTGGGGGTTGCTAGCGGTCGCCACGCTGGGCAACGTCCTCGGTTCACTGGTCAACTGGTGGTTGGGACGTCGACTCGAACGGTTTCAGCATCGGCGCTGGTTTCCGGTCAGTCCCAAACACATGGCCACGGCGCGCAAGCACTACGAGCGTTACGGGCATTGGTCGCTGTTGCTCAGTTGGCTGCCGATCATCGGTGATCCGCTGACCCTGATTGCCGGCGTGATGCGCGAGCCCCTCGGGCGGTTTCTGGTGATTGTCACCCTGGCCAAGGGCGCCCGCTATGCCGTGCTGGCAATGCTGACACTGGGCTGGCTCGGTTGAACGTTCGGGCCTGGGCATTGCCTGTGTTTAACATCGCCCTAATCCGGTCGTTCCAGCATCAGCCGATTTTCACTGGAGTTTGCACCCATGCCCGTTACGTTTTCCCGCTGGCTGCCTAGCCTGCTTTTGAGCTCTGCGCTGCCACTGCTCGCCCAGGCAGAAACAGCACTTGCGCCCGAAGGCCCCGAATACGGCTCGCAACTGGAAGGCTTCGAATACCCTTACACGCTTAAACACTTCGCCTTCCAGTCCCAAGGTAAATCCCTGCAGATGGGATACATGGACGTCGCCGCCCACGGCAAAGCCAACGGTCGCACTGTGGTGTTGATGCACGGCAAGAATTTTTGCGGCGCCACCTGGGATAGCTCGATCAAGGCTTTGAGCGAGGCGGGTTATCGGGTGGTCGCGCCGGATCAGATCGGTTTCTGCACGTCCAGCAAACCCGACAACTATCAGTACAGTTTCCAGCAACTGGCGACCAACACTCACCAATTGCTCAAAGCGCTGGGCATCCAGAAAGCCACCCTGCTTGGCCATTCCACCGGCGGCATGCTCGCCACCCGTTATGCGCTGCAATTCCCGGAACAAGTCGATCAACTGGCACTGGTCAACCCGATTGGCCTGGAAGACTGGAAAGCCCTCGGCGTGCCCTATCGCACTGTAGATCAGTGGTACCAGCGCGAACTGAACGTCAGTGCCCAAGGCATCCGCGAGTACGAACGCAAGACCTATTACGATGGTCGCTGGAAACCCGAATTCGACCGTTGGGTCGACATGCTCGCCGGCCTGAACAAAGGCCCGGGCAAAACCCAAGTGGCGTGGAACTCGGCGCTGATCTACGACATGATTTTCACCCAGCCGGTGTACTACGAATTCAAAAACCTCAAGATGCCGACCCTGTTGCTGATCGGTACCAGCGACACCACCGCCATCGGCAAGGACATCGCGCCGCCAGAAGTAAAAGCGAAAATCGGCCACTACGAGGTGCTCGGCAAACAGGTGGCCAAGCTGATCCCGCAGTCGACACTGGTGGAATTTCCCGGCATGGGCCACGCGCCGCAAATGGAAGAACCCGAGCAGTTTCACAAGGCACTGTTGAGCTGGCTGAGCAAAACCAATCCCGTTCTTTGAAGAGGTAAAGCTGATGGCGGTGCAGATTGCAGTGATCGATGACTGGCAGGACGTGGCCCGTGACGTGGTTGACTGGTCCGCCCTCGATAGCGTCGGCGAGGTGACGTTCGAGCATGAGTATCCGGCGGACAACGCCACGCTGGCCGAGCGTCTGGGCAAGTACCAAGTGATTTGCGTGATGCGCGAACGCACCCGGTTCGACGAAGACTTGCTCAAGCGATTGCCCAATCTCAAGTTGCTGGTCACCGGCGGCATGCGCAACGCGGCGCTGGACATGCAGGCGGCAGCAGAACTGGGCATCAAGGTTTGTGGCACCGACAGCTATAAACACGCGGCACCGGAACTGACCTGGGCGCTGATCATGGCGGCGACCCGTAACCTGCTGAACGAGGCGAACTCGTTGCGCGCCGGCACCTGGCAAAAAGGGCTGGGTGGCGATCTGCACGGCAAGACCCTGGGCATTCTCGGCCTGGGCAGCATCGGCTTGCGTGTGGCGCAGTTCGGCCAGGTGTTTGGCATGCGGGTAATTGCCTGGAGCGAAAACCTCACCGCTGAGCGCGCCGAACAGGCGGGAGTGACGTATGTCAGCAAGCAGCAACTTTTCGAACAGGCCGATGTGCTGTCGGTGCACCTGGTGCTCAGCGACCGCAGTCGCGGGCTGGTCGATGCGCAAGCGTTAGCCTGGATGAAAGCGACGGCACTGCTGGTGAACACCGCACGCGGGCCGATCGTTGACGAATCAGCGTTGATCAAAGCCTTGCACAAGCGACAGATCGCCGGGGCCGCGCTTGATGTGTTCGAGCAGGAGCCGTTACCGGCGCTGCACCCGTTTCGCACGCTGGACAATGTGCTTGCCACACCCCATGTGGGGTATGTCAGTTGGCAGAACTATGAGCGGTTCTTTTCGCAAATGATCGAGGATATTCAGGGCTGGTCGGCGGGAGTACCGGTTCGATTGCTGAATTGAGTCCGAGGGCGGCGGTGCTCCTGCCTGCCTCTTCGCGAACAAGCCTGCGCGCACAATGATGGGTGTCCGACTGATCACCTGTGGAGCGCGGATGCTCGCCAAGGAGTCCTGAAAGCTCCCTGCGACAAATTGCCCGCACCACAACAGTGCACCTTTCCTTTCCGCTAGCACACATTCGTGACCGATCAGTCACTGTTTTAGCCCTTCCTCGCAAAAAAACCTGCACTTCGTCGGTGCGTTTGCCCTGCTTGATCACGGTTTTCATCAAAGGAAACCGATTGTCGAACAATTTACCCATTTGCTCTGGCCCGCTCTAGGATCTGGCCTAGACTGGTTTTCGCGGGGCAAAACCTGCCGGTCACAAACCCGCAAAATAATCGAAACTTTTGCTGTTGGCGGTGGGTCATCTGAAAGGCGGGGGAACGCGGCTGGTTCATTCCTTGCAGTGGCCTCTTCACCCATTCTGCTTGCGCGTGTCGGGTAGCGTTTGCTCAGCGATGCGTGGCGTGTTTGCGCCCGGCCACAGGACTTTGGCCATGGACATCGCTTGCTAAAGACAAGAATCAGATCAACAAAACGGGAGATTCATATGATCAGTGCGGCATTGGATATTCAGGGAGAACGTGCTCAGCAATCGGTAGGTGAATCGAGCACCGTCAGCGTTCCCGGCAGCCGATCGATCAACGCCCCCGGCACCAAGACGCTGGCTCCGGTAGCGAGTCAGAATCCCAACAAGAAAAAAGTGTTGTTCGTGACCTCGGAAATCGCCGACCTGGTGAAGACCGGCGGCTTGGGTGACGTTTCCGCCGCCCTGCCCCGCGCCATGGCACATCTGCACGATGTGCGCGTGCTGATCCCCGGCTACCCGCAAGTGATGCACAGCGAGAACCCGATTCACATCATCGGTGAACTCGGCGGCCATGCCGCGCTGCCACCGTGCAAGATCGGTCGCATGGACATGCCCGACGGGCTAGTGATTTACGTGTTGATCTGCCCCGAACTTTACGAGCGCGAAGGTTCGCCTTACGGCGCCAACAATGGTCGCGACTGGCCGGACAACCACATTCGCTTCGCCCGCTTAGGTCTGGCCGCTGCGGATATCGCCGCCAACCTTGCGCAGATCCACTGGCGCCCGGATCTGGTGCATGCCCATGACTGGCCGGCCGGCCTGGCGCCCGCTTATATGCATTGGCGCGGGCAACGCACGCCGACCCTTTTCACCATTCACAACCTTGCCTACCAAGGCGTAACCAGTCTGGGTTCCTGCCCGGAACTGGGCATTCCCAACCATGCCCTGCAACAGGAAGGCATGGAGTTCTACGGCAAGATGTCGTTCCTCAAGGCCGGTATGGCGTATTCGAGCCACATCACCACGGTCAGCGCCACTTACGCGCAGGAAATCACCACCCCGGACTTCGGTTGCGGCCTCGACGGTTTTCTTGCCGCCAAGACCCAACAAGGTTTGCTCAGCGGCATCCCCAACGGTATCGATGAAAGCTGGGATGCGGCCACCGATCCGCACCTGTTCGCACCTTTCGCCATTGGCGATTGGGAAGGCAAAGCGGTCAATGCCGCGCATGTTCGCGAGCTGTTTGGTCTGGATGACTGCGAAGGGCCGCTGTTCGCAGTTGTATCGCGCCTGGTTTACCAGAAAGGTCTGGATCTGACCGAAGCCGTCTCGGAGTTCATCGTGCAGAACGGCGGCCAGATCGCAATCATCGGTCGTGGCGAGCCGGAGGAAGAACAAGCCATGCGCGAACTGGCGCTGCGCTTTCCCGGCCAGATCGGCGTGCGTATCGGCTTCAACGAAACCGACGCCCGCCGGATGTTTGCCGGCAGTGATTTCCTGCTAATGCCATCGCGTTACGAGCCGTGCGGCCTGAGCCAGATGTACGCCCAGCGCTTCGGCTCGCTGCCGGTGGCGCGCAACACTGGCGGTCTGGCCGACACCATTGAGAACGGCGTCACCGGTTTCCTCTTCGACGAATCCACGGCAGACAGCTATCGCGAGGCCCTGAGCCGCGCATTCAAGGTGTTCGCCTTTCCGGAACTGCTCAACGCCATGCGTTGCCGAGCCATGGCCGCGCCTTTCAACTGGTGCAAAGCGGTTGAACCCTACGCTGAACTGTATGAACAACTGGTCGCCAAGGCGCTGGGTAAAGCCGTCCACAAATAATCAGGGAGTTTCAACGATGCCGTTACGGACCCAAGAGACCTGGCCCCACGGCGCAATCATGCTGGATGCCGAACACACGCAGTTCGCGCTATGGGCGCCGGATGCGTTTTACGTCAGTGTCGAACTCGAAGACGGACGTTCTGTGCCGATGCTGCCTCAGGCTGATGGCTGGTTTGTGATCCAGACACGCTGCCCGGCAGGCAGCCGTTACCGCTACAACATCGATGGCGAACTGGAGGTGCCGGACCCGGCCTCCAGAGCGCAGGATGGCGACCTCGACCGTCAAAGCGTGGTTGTCGACCCCCTCGCCTACCCTTGGCAGCACAGTACCTGGCACGGCCGGCCCTGGAGCGAGGCGGTGATCTACGAGTTGCACGTTGGTGCGCTCGGCGGTTTCGCTGAAGTCGAGCAACATCTGGAACGGCTCGCCGCACTGGGCATCACGGCCATTGAACTGATGCCGCTGGCGCAATTTCCGGGTGCACGAAACTGGGGGTATGACGGTGCCCTGCCCTACGCGCCGCAAGCCTCCTACGGCACCCCGGAACAACTCAAACATTTGATCGACAGCGCCCACGGCCATGGCTTGGCAGTGATTCTGGATGTGGTCTACAACCACTTCGGCCCTGACGGCAATTACCTGCACCGCTACGCCAAAGGATTCTTTCGCGAAGACAAACACACGCCGTGGGGCGCAGCGATCGACTTCCGCCGTACCGAGGTACGTGATTTCTTCATCGAAAATGCGTTGATGTGGCTGCTCGAGTACCGTTTCGACGGCTTGCGCCTGGACGCGGTACACGCCATAGACAGTCCGGATTTCCTCCCCGAACTGGCCCAACGGGTACGCCAGCAAATCGACCCGACTCGCCATGTCTGGCTGACCGTCGAAAACGAGCTGAACCAGTCGAGTCTGCTGGAAGAAAATTACGACGCGCAGTGGAATGACGACGGCCATAACGCCTTGCATGTGCTGCTGACCGGCGAAACCGACGCCTATTACGCCGACTATGCCCAGCAACCCACCGAGCAACTGGTGCGCTGTCTAAGCCAGGGTTTCGTGTTCCAGGGGCATATCACTCGCCACGGCGAACCCCGGGGTGAGCCGAGCGAGCATTTGCCCTCCACCGCGTTCGTGTTGTTTTTGCAGAACCACGACCAGATCGGCAACCGCGCCTTCGGCGAACGTCTGCATCAGCTTGCTGATCCGCGCGCGCTGCAAGCGGCAACGGTGTTGCTGCTGTTGTCACCGATGATTCCACTGATGTTCATGGGCGACGAGTTTGCCGCTGAGCAGCCGTTCCTGTTCTTTACCAGCCATCACGACGAACTCGCGCAGTTGGTGCGCGAAGGGCGACGCAACGAGTTTGCCGCGTTCAGCGCCTTCACCGACCCACACAAGCGCGAGCAAATCCCCGATCCCAACGCCTTGCAAACCTTCCACGCTTCACAGCCACGCTTGACAGGCAACGGTACTGCCAAACAGCAGGAAACCCTCGCGCTGTATCGGCAACTCCTGCAATTGCGCCATCAGTCCATCATTCCCAACCTTCCCGGCACGCAAGCGCTGGGCGCGCACATGCTCGGCCACGGCGCCGTCAGCGCACGCTGGCGCTTGGGCAATGGCAGCGAACTGCGAATTGACCTGAACCTCAGCAATACGGCGGTGGTCAACCCTCCACGAACCGACGCGGTGTGGCTGTTTCAACAGCCAAGTGCCGTCGGGTTATCGGATGAGGGCCTGCTGCCCCCGTATTGCGCGCTCGTCAGCCTCACGGCCGCAACCCCTTTGCAACCTCTGGATGGAGAGCGCCTATGAGCGATGCGCAACTGGAAATTCTTGCAAGCCGCGCCGGCCTTGCCGTCGACTGGATCGACGCCAACGGCCGCCCGCAAAAAGTGGCTCCGGCGGTGTTGCGCAATGTCCTGATCGGGCTCGGCCACCCTGCCAGTACGACGCAGGAAATCGACGCCAGCCTGCTTGAACTGCAACAAGTCCAGCAAGACCGCCACCTGCCACCGCTGCTGACCGCCGATGTCGGCGCTGGCGTTGATCTGGCGCGCTATTTTGCACCTCAAACCCCTTGTGAGATTCACCTCGAAGACGGTTCGCGACTGAACCTGAAACTGGATGCGCAAGCGATACTGCCCGGGCTGATTCCGGTTGGTTATCAGCAAGTGCACATCGGCGATCAATACTTCACGCTGGCCGTGGCGCCTGAACGCTGCTTCAGCGTCGGCGATGCGGTGGACAACCCGATCCCGCGTGTGTGGGGCCTGAGCGTGCAGCTGTATTCGTTGCGCCGCCCCGGTGACGGCGGCTTCGGCGACACTCAAGCCTTGGAAGACCTCGCTCGAGTGGCAGGCGAACGCGGTGCCGAGGCCTTGGCGATCAGCCCGCTGCACGCGATGTTCAGCGCCGACACCGGTCGTTACAGTCCTTACTCGCCGTCCAGTCGTCTGTTTCTCAACGCCCTATACGCCGCGCCGGGAGCGATTCTGGGCGAACGCGCCTTGCGTGATGCCATCGACGCCGCGGGCCTGGCAGAGCAATTTACGCAACTGCAAGACCTGAAACTGATCGACTGGCCAACCGCCGCCGACGCCAAACTGCAATTGCTGCAAGCGCTGTACGAAGGCTTCGTTGCCGGTGATCACCCGCTGCATCCGGACTTCACCAGTTTCCGTCATGCCGGTGGCGAAGCGCTGGAAAACCACTGCCGCTTTGAAGCGATCCAGGAAATGCGCGCCGCCCGTGGCGAAAGCCTCGACTGGCGCGAATGGCCCGAGCATTGGCACGACCCGCGCGGCGCTGCCCTGGAAGCCTTTGCCGAGGAATACGCCGAACGCATCGCTTACTTCGCGTTCTGCCAATGGCTGATTCATCGCTGCCTGCAGCGTGCGCAAACCGCCGCCCGCAGCGCCGGCATGGGCATCGGCCTGATCGCTGACCTTGCGGTGGGTGCCGATGGCGCCGGCAGCCAAGCCTGGAGTTTTCAGGATGAACTGCTCGCTTCACTGACCGTGGGTGCGCCGCCCGATATCCTCAATCGCGCCGGACAAGGCTGGGGGATTTCAGCGTTTTCCCCCGAAGGCCTGATCCGCAATGGCTTTCGTGCATTCATCGAGATGCTGCGCGCCAATTTCGCCCATGCTGGCGGCCTGCGCATCGATCATGTCATGGGCCTGCAACGTCTTTGGGTCATCCCCAACGGCGCGGCGCCGGCCGACGGCGCGTACCTGTATTACCCAGTCGACGACCTGCTGCGCCTGCTGACCCTCGAATCCCATCGCCATCAAGCCATCGTGCTCGGTGAAGACCTCGGCACCGTGCCGGAGGGGCTCCAGGAAAAACTCATCGCCCGCTCGATACTGGGCATGCGCGTGCTGCTGTTCGAACAGGACAACACGCGTTTCAAACCGATCCTCGACTGGCCGGACAATGCGCTGGCCACTACCAGCACCCATGACCTGCCGACACTCAACGGCTGGTGGCATGGCCGCGATATCGACTGGAATGCGCGATTGGGCTTTGTCGATGCCAATGGCGAAATCGAATGGCGTCATCACCGTCAACGTGAGCGCGAAGGCCTGCGCAGCGCGTTGAGCCAAGACCCGCAGAATTTTCGAGAGGAATCCCACGAGGCCGACCAAGTGATCGATGCCAGTGTGCGTTTCCTCGGCCATACCCGCGCACCGCTGGTGTTGCTGCCTCTGGAAGATGCGCTGGGCATCAATGAGCAGGCGAACTTGCCCGGCACGATCGATACCCACCCCAACTGGTCGCGGCGCTTGCCGGGCAACAGCGAAACGTTGCTCGATGGCGCAGATGCCGCGCGACGTCTGGAACTCCTGGCGTGTGCACGTCTTCAGGCTGCCGAGCGTGACCAATGAATCAAACGCTCATCCAACCGCTACGCGCCACCCTGCGACTGCAATTTCACAAAGGTTTTACCCTTGAACACGCGGTGCCCTTGGTGCCGTATTTCGCCCGGCTCGGCATCAGCCATATTTACGCTTCTCCGCTGCTCGCCGCGCGGGCAGGCTCCATGCACGGTTACGACGTGGTCGACCCGACGCAAGTGAACCCGGAACTGGGCGGCGAACCAGCCCTGCGGCACCTGGTCAGCACCTTGCGTGAACACAAGATGGGGTTGATCCTCGACATCGTGTCCAATCACATGGCCGTCGGTGGCAGCGACAACCCGTGGTGGCTGGACCTGCTGGAATGGGGACGGTTGAGTCCCTATGGAGAATTTTTCGACATTCAATGGCACTCGCCTGACCCGTTGATGGAAGGCCAGTTGCTGCTGCCGTTTCTGGGCAGCGATTACGGCGTCGCGTTGCAGGAAGGCACCCTGAAGCTGCATTTCAACGCACAAACCGGCAGCTTCCACGTTGAGCATTACGACCATCACTTCCCGATCTGCCCGAATGATTACGGCGAGTTGCTCAAGCCTGATGAAACACTGAAAACCCTCGCGGATCGTTTCAGTGCCCTCAGCTATCAAACCGACGCCCATTCGCTGGCGGCTCCACTCAAGGAAGAGTTGCAACGGCGAGCGGGTGATCCGCGGATACTGGCAGCCATCCACAGCCATCTGGCGCATTACGATTCCACCACCGAAGAAGGCTTTCACAAGCTGCATGAGTTGCTGGAACGCCAGAGTTATCGCCTGGCCAGTTGGCGCACCGCCGCGGATGACATCAACTGGCGGCGTTTTTTCGACATCAACGAGCTCGGTGGTTTGCGTGTCGAACGGCCGGCCGTGTTCGAGGCCACCCACGGCAAAATCTTCCAGTTGGTCGCCGAGGGGTTGGTCGACGGCTTGCGCATCGACCACATCGACGGCCTCGCCGACCCACGCGGTTATTGCCGCAAGCTGCGCCGACGTCTGGATCGGTTGGCGCCGGGAAGGCATTTGCCAATCTACGTCGAGAAAATCCTGGGTGCCGGCGAGACCCTGCGCCGCGACTGGGCAGTGGACGGCACCACCGGTTATGAGTTCATGAATCAGTTGTCCCTGCTGCAACACGATCCGGATGGCGAACATGTGCTCGGTGAGCTGTGGCAGCGGCGTACTGAACGCCCGGCGGAGTTTATCGAAGAAGCGCAGCTGGCCCGTCAGCAGATCCTCAACGGTTCGCTGGCCAGCGATTGCGAAAGCGTCGCTCAGGCGTTGCTGCAAGTAGCCCGGGATGACCTGATGACCCGCGACTTGACCCTCGGCGCAATCCGCCGGGTCTTGCAGGCGTTGATCGTGCATTTCCCGGTGTATCGCACCTACATCAGCGCGATGGGTCGTTCGGCGCAAGACGATGAAATTTTCCAGCACGCCATGGACGGTGCCCGGCAGACACTGGGCGAAGGCGACTGGCCGGTGCTCGACTGCGTGGCGGCATGGCTCGGTGGCACGCCGTGGCGACGCAAACCCCGCGGGCGCTCGCGCAAAATCCTCAAGCATGCCTGCGTACGCTTTCAACAACTGACGTCACCGGCAGCGGCCAAAGCCGTGGAAGACACTGCGCTGTACCGCTCCGCCGTGCTGCTGTCGCGCAATGACGTTGGCTACAACACCGAACAGTTCAGCGCGCCGGTCTGCGATTTCCATGCAATCAATCAGCAACGCCTGACCGAGTTTCCCGACAACCTGCTGGCCACCGCCACCCACGATCACAAACGCGGCGAAGACACCCGCGCACGCCTCGCGGTGCTGAGCGAGCGCAGCCACTGGTACGCCGAACAGATCGAGTTGTGGCGCGCCCTCGCCCGCCCGGTGCGCCTTGATGATCAAATGCCGTCGACCGGCGACGAACTGATCCTCTACCAGGCGCTGATCGGTAGTTGGCCGCTGGATTTACAGGATGACGATCAGGCCGGTTTCGCCGACTACGCCAAACGCATCTGGCAGTGGCAACAGAAAGCTCTGCGCGAGGCCAAGCTGCAAAGCAGTTGGAGCGCGCCCAACGAAGCCTATGAAAACGCCACGCAGGCGTTCACCGAAAAACTGCTGACCGGCGATGAAGGTGAGTGGCTGCGCGCTGCACTGAGCAAGACCGTCAACAGCATCGCTGCTGCCGGCGCGCTCAACGGCTTGGCGCAAACCTTGCTGCACATGACGGTACCGGGAGTGCCGGATCTGTATCAAGGCAACGAGTTCTGGGACTTCAGCCTGGTTGATCCGGATAACCGTCGGCCGGTGGATTACGCCGCTCGCGAGCACGCCTTGCAGGCACAAGTGCCGACATCGCAATGCCTAGCGAACTGGCGTGACGGGCGCATCAAGCAAGCCTTGATCGCTCAAGTGCTGAACCTGCGCGCTGAACACGCTGAGCTGTTTCGGCGTGGCTCGTACCAGGCCCTTGAGGTACTGGGCAGCCAGGCGCACAACGTACTCGCGTTTGCCCGCGAGCATGAGGACAGGCAGGCCATCGTGATCGTGCCGATCCGTTGCGCAACACTGCTGGGAAACAGTGCTGTACCTCAGGTCGATGCGCTGCGCTGGGGCGACACTCGGGTGGTTTTACCGTTCGCCGCCTCTGACGCAAACCTGAAGGGACTTTTTTCAAGCAGCGCAGTCACAAAAAACAGGGAGCTGAATGTCAGCGACGCGCTGGGGGATGTCCCGGTGAATCTCTTTATCCAACACTTAACGTAAGCACGAGTTCAGTTCAGGAGCATTACGATGAGCACCGACGATAAACGCATCCGCGAATTCGCCTATCAAATCTGGGAATCCGAAGGTAAACCCGAAGGTCATGAAGCGCGTCACTGGGAGATGGCGCGTAAATTGGCCGAGGCTGAAGCGCTGGCACCGAAGAAATCGCCGAAAGCTGCCGGCAGCAAGACTGCTACCAAGACCGCTGAGGTGAAAGCTCCGGCAGCCAAGCCCAAAGCGCCGGCCAAAGCCAAGCCATCGAGCGCCGCAAAAGTCGTCCCGCCGGGCGAAAAAACCGCTGAGAAAAAGCCGCGCGCACCGCGCAAGCCTCCGGCGAACTGACGCTCTCCCGATTATTGAACTGAATGAACGTGTGGCGGGCTTGCTCGCCACCGAGGGGGCGTTCGCCCTCAAGAAACAAGCCCCCCCCTGTTTCAGCCCAGAATTCATCCGTTTTGCAGGAGCAATCATGACCCATCCAAAGAAAGCCGAGCCCGCACAGCACGCCGAACCCTCGAGAATCCGCGAAGGCCTGCCCTTCCCGCTCGGCGCGACCTGGGATGGTTTGGGGGTGAACTTTGCCCTGTTCTCCGCCAACGCCACCAAAGTTGAACTGTGCATTTTCGATGATGCCGGTGAAGTCGAGCTCGAACGCATCGAACTGCCGGAATACACCGACGAGATCTACCACGGCTACTTGCCCGACGCACATCCGGGACTGATCTACGGCTACCGTGTCTACGGCGCATATGACCCGGCCAACGGCCACCGCTTCAACCACAACAAGTTGCTCATCGACCCGTACGCCAAACAGCTGGTCGGTGAACTCAAGTGGTCGGAGGCGCTATTTGGCTACACCATCGGCCACCCCGACGCCGACCTCAGCTTCGATGAACGCGACAGCGCCCCCTTCGTGCCCAAGTGCAAAGTCATCGACCCGGCGCACACCTGGGGCAACGACCAGCGCGTCAGCGTGCCGTGGGACAAGACCATTATTTATGAGACCCACGTGCGCGGCATCAGCATGCGGCACCCCTCGGTTCCGGAAAACGTACGCGGCACTTTCGCCGGACTGATGAACGACGATGTGCTCAAGCACATTCGCAGTGTCGGGGTTTCGACCGTTGAGCTTTTGCCGATCCACGCGTTCGTCAATGACCAGCACCTGCTGCACAAGGGCATGACCAATTACTGGGGCTACAACAGCATCGCGTTTTTCGCTCCCGACCCGCGCTATCTGGCCAGCGGCAAGATCGCCGAATTCAAGGAGATGGTCGCGCACCTGCACGAAGCCAATCTCGAAGTGATCCTTGACGTGGTCTACAACCACACCGCCGAGGGCAACGAACAAGGCCCGACCCTGTCGATGCGCGGCATCGACAACGCCTCCTACTACCGCTTGATGCCGGATGACAAACGCTTCTACATCAACGATTCCGGCACCGGCAACACGCTGGATCTGAGCCACCCGTGCGTGCTGCAAATGGTCACCGACTCGCTGCGCTACTGGGCCAGCGAAATGCATGTCGACGGTTTCCGCTTCGATCTGGCGACCATTCTCGGCCGTTACCACGACGGTTTCGACGAGCGTCACAGCTTCCTTGTTGCCTGCCGCCAGGACCCGGTGCTGCGTCAGGTAAAAATGATCGCCGAGCCCTGGGATTGTGGCCCCGGAGGCTATCAGGTCGGCAAATTCCCGCCGGGCTGGGTCGAGTGGAACGACAAGTTCCGCGACACCGTGCGTGCATTCTGGAAAGGTGACGACGGCCAGGTGGCCGACTTCGCCAGCCGCATGACCGCTTCGGGCGAGATGTTCAACCAGCGCGGACGACGGCCGTATTCGTCGGTGAACTTCATCACCGCTCACGACGGTTTCACCCTCAACGATCTGGTGTCGTACAACGACAAACACAACGAAGCGAACGACGAAAATAATCAGGACGGCAGCAACAATAATCTGTCGTGGAACCACGGCGTCGAAGGCCCGACTGACGACCCTGACATCAACGCCCTGCGCCACCGGCAGATGCGCAACTTCTTCGCCACCCTGCTGCTGGCCCAAGGCACGCCGATGATCGTTGCCGGTGACGAATTCGCCCGAACCCAGGACGGCAATAACAACGCCTATTGCCAGGACAGCGAGATCGGCTGGGTCAACTGGGACCTGAGCGAAGACGGGCAAGCGCTGCTCAAATTCGTCAAACGTCTGATCAAGCTGCGTCTGGCGTATCCGATCCTGCGCCGTGGACGTTTTCTGGTCGGCGAGTACAACGAGGACATCGGCGTCAAAGACGTGACCTGGCTCGCGCCGGACGCCACCGAGATGACCACCGAGCATTGGCACGACGCACACAACCGCTGCCTGGGCATGCTGCTCGATGGCCGCGCACAGGAAACCGGCATCCGTCGCAAAGGTGCCGATGCGACGCTGCTATTGGTGGTCAACGCGCACCACGACATCGTCAACTTCACCTTGCCGGAGGTTCCTGAGGGCAGTTTCTGGACGTGCATGGTCGATACCAATCAACCGTCGATTCGTGGCCAGGAACGCTTCGAGTTCGGTCATGAATACTCGGTCACTGGCCGTTCACTGCTGCTGTTTGAATTGCAACGCGAAGAAGAAGACTGACATGGACTTGCAACGCTATCTCGCTCGCCGTCCGCCAGACTACGCAGACACTGTCTCGCTCGGCCTGTGCCTGCGGGCGATGGTAGAGGCCGGGCTGGACCGATTGCCGTTACCCGGCAGCGGCAGCACGCTGGAGCGATTTCAGCGTCTGGCCGATGTTGGTGGGCATGATCTGGGTTTGTGCAAACTTTACGAGGGCCACACCGACGCGTTAGCGATCATCGAGCAACTGGGAGGCGCGCCAACGCCCGGCAGCACGTGGGGCATGTGGGCGGCAGAACCGCCGCAAGCGCGGGTGCAGGTGCGACCCGCCGGGCATATGGTGGAGCTCAACGGCCGCAAGGCCTGGTGTTCCGGCGCGGCGGTACTCAGCCATGCGCTGCTCACCGCGTGGGACGCTGATGATCAGCAGCAACTGGTTGCCGTGGCCCTCGATCAACCCGGCGTGACCATCACCGATCAAGGTTGGCAGGCTGTGGGCATGGGCGCCACGGGCAGTGTCGAGGTGCTGTTCGACGGCGCCGAAGCTCAAGCCATCGGCAATCCCGGCGATTACCTGCAACGGCCAGGTTTCTGGCAAGGCGGGATCGGCATTGCTGCCTGCTGGTACGGCGCCGGGCGGCAGATTGCCGAACGCCTGCGCCAGGCATGTGCGCAACGGCAGGAGCCGCATGCCCTTGCCCACCTGGGCGCGGTCGATAGCGCCTTGCAAGCAGCCGCCGATGTCTTGCGTTTCAGCGCCCTGCACATCGACGCGCATCCGCAAGCCGATACCCAACTGCTGGCCCGGCGTGCCCGGGCCGTGGTTGAACAGTCGGTCGAGCAGGTGGTCCGCGAAGTCGGCCGTGCCTTGGGGGCCGGGCCATATTGCAAGGATCGGCACTTCGCCCGACTGATCGCCGACTTGCCGGTGTTCCTGCGCCAAAGCCACGCCGAACGGGACCTCGCCGCCCTCGGCCACATGGTTGCCGCGCTACCTGACGGAGCATGGGCGCTATGAAAACCAATCCCATCGTCGGCCAAGGCACGTCGTTGCAGCAATGGCAGAGTTCACAGCATCTGGCCGATATGGAAAGCATCAACATCCTCAGTCTGGTGCCTCCGGGTGCTCGCGCGGTGATTGTCGCGCCGCACCCGGACGATGAAGTGCTGGGCTGCGGCGGCCTGCTGCAAGTGCTCGCCGCTGCCGGCCGCTCGTTACAACTGATCTCGGTCACAGACGGCAGCGCCAGCCACCCTGGCTCCACGCGCTGGCCGGTGGAGCGCCTGACTGTGATCCGGCCACAGGAGTCCGCCGAAGCGCTGCGGCGCCTCGGCCTGCCGATGCATCGTTTGAAATGGCTGCGCGGCGGTTTCAGCGACACGCAGGTGGCGGCGCGAGAATCCGAGCTGAGCGGCTTTATCGAACGCCATCTACATCCCACCGATGTGCTCTTCACCACTTGGAGCGAGGACGGTCATCGCGACCACGAAGCCGTCGGCCGCGCCAGCGCTGAAGCGGCGCGCAGAGTCGGCGCGACGTGCCACGAACTGCCCGTATGGACGTGGCACTGGGCAACGCCTGAAGACGCTCTGGTGCCCTGGCAACGGGCGCGCAAAATTCTCCTTTCACCGGCTCAAATCGCTCGAAAACGCCACGCCGTCCATGCCTTTGCCAGCCAGTTGGAGGGTGATCCCGAGGCAGGGCTCGCGCCGGTACTGGCGCCCTATGTGCTTGACCGCTTACTGCAACCTTTCGAGGTGGTATTCCTATGAGCGTCGAAGATCGCTATTTCGAAGGGCTGTTCGCCGGCAACGATGACCCATGGGCATTTCGTCAGCGCTGGTACGAACAGCGCAAACGGGCGATTACCCTCGCCGCGCTGCCTCGTGCGCACTATCGGGCGATCTTCGAACCGGGCTGCGCCAATGGCGAACTGAGCGCCGAACTGGCGGCGCGCTGTGACCGACTGTTGTGTTGCGACACCGCCAGCGCGGCAGTGAAACTGGCACGAACCCGTTTAAGCCTTTTTGACCACGCCCAAGTGCGTCAAAACCGTCTGCCCGGTGACTGGCCCCAGGAAAAATTCGACCTGATTGTATTTAGCGAAATCGGCTACTACTTCGACGCCAAGGATCTGACAGAAGTGATTCGCCAGATCAGTGAATCCCTGACCGCCGACGGCCAACTCCTCGCTTGTCACTGGCGCCCGCCCATCGAGGGCTGCCCGCTGAACGCCCGACAGGTTCACGACCTGATCCACGAACAATTGCATTGGCCGCGCTTGGTGCTGCATCAGGAGGCTGATTTCATTCTTGAAGTGTGGAGCCGCGAACCGCGCTCGGTGGCGGCGCTGGAGGGTTTGCGATGATTGGCATTTTGATCCCGGCGCACAACGAAGAAGACCTGCTCGATGAATGCCTGAGCGCGGCCATGCGCGCCAGCCGGCACGGGTTGCTGGCCGGTGAGCGGGTCGAAGTGTTGGTGGTGCTCGACAGTTGCACCGACCGCTCGGCGCAGATTGTCAGCGGTTATCCGGTGCTGAGCCTGAATATCGAGGCGCGCAATGTCGGTCGGGCCCGCGCCGTCGGCGCTCAGGTGCTGCTGGAGCGCGGGGCACGCTGGATCTCCTGCTCGGACGCCGACAGCCGCGTCGCCGATGACTGGCTGGTGGCGCAAATCGGGCTGGGCGCAGATGCGGTGTGCGGCACAGTCACCGTCGAGCACTGGCATGAATCGTTCGATGAGGCGGCGCAAATTCGCTATCACCGCCACTATCGGGCCAGTGAGGGCCATCGGCATATTCACGGCGCCAATCTGGGCGTCAGCGCTGATGCCTATCGGTGGGCCGGAGGCTTTAAACCGCTGGCGTGCGACGAAGATGTGCACCTGGTGCGGGATCTGGAACTGGCCGGTGCGAACATCGCCTGGAGCCATCGTCCGCAAGTCCACACCAGCGCTCGTTTCGACAGCCGGGCCCGGGGTGGATTTGGCGACTACTTGCGAAACCTGGCACAGATGTAATAAAAAAAACCGTATCAGATTGATCTGTGACGCGACGAACGTCACTTCATGAGCAATACTCTGCTGCGCGGCAATCCAGGGTTCGGAGCGTCGCATGGCAATCAACCAGCCTTCACGGGTCGGCCGCGTCACAGGTTTATGGCTGTGGGCACGATTGAGGGCGAAACAACACAAGGACGTCGTACCCATGAAACCGTTATCGCTCATCGAAAACAGCCCGTCGGCGCAAATCTGGAACAGCGCCCCGCAACTGCACAACATTCCCGTCATCAACACCCGCAGCCTGGTGCCACCTGGTGCCCGCGCCGTGGTGATCGCCCCGCATCCCGGCGATGAGGTGGTGACGTGCGGTGGCCTGCTGCAATTACTCTCAAGCCTCGGTCATCCGCTGCAACTGCTCTCGATCACCGACGGCAGCGCCAGCCATCCCGGTTCACGACAATGGTCGGAAAAACGCCTGAGCGTGTTCCGCCCGCAGGAAAGCGTTGAAGCATTGCGCCGCCTCGGTTTACCGATGCACAGCCTGAAATGGGTACGCGGCGGTTTCACCGACAACGCACTGAGCGATCAGCACAGCCAATTGGCGGAGTTCATCGGCCGTTACCTGCGCCCCGGCGACGTGGTGTTCAGTACCTGGCGCGGCGATGGCAACGACGATCATGAGGCAGTCGGACGTGCCGCCGCAGCGGCCGCCGAACTGGCCGGGGCGAGCTTCCACGATGTACCGGTCTGGGCGTGGCACTGGCCGGAGCGTGATCAGAAGCGGATCCCTTGGGATCGCGCACGCAAGCTGCGCCTCGACACCTGGACCGTGGCGCGCAAAAGCCACGCCACCCACGCCTACGCCAGCCAGCTCAAAGGCGAACCGGCGATTGGCATAGCGCCAATGCTGCCACCGGTGATTCTGGAACGGATGCGATTGCCCTACGAGATCGTTTTCGTCTGAAGGCCACAGGTAGCACCTTCGCCAACATCTCTCGTGGGCGGGCTTGCCAGCCACAGGGTACAGCGACATTCAGAAGGAACTGCCAGCCCCGCCCACCAGTCGCATGAATACGCACTCAGGATTGATAGGAGTAACCGTGTCCAGCGACCCCAAGCGTCACGTCGTCGACGATTCAGTCATTCATCGCCTGCGCGTGCTGACGGTCAACACCCACAAGGGCTTCACTGCGCTCAATCGGCGCTTCATTCTTCCGGAGTTGCGCGAAGCAGTGCGCAGCACTTCGGCCGATCTGGTGTTTTTGCAGGAAGTGGTGGGTGAACACGAACGGCATTCGAACCGCTACAACGAATGGCCGCAAACCTCGCAATACGAATTTCTCGCCGACAGCATGTGGAGCGATTTCGCCTATGGGCGCAACGCGGTTTATCCCGATGGCCATCACGGCAATGCGCTGCTGTCCAAATACCCGATCCGCGAGTACCGCAACCTCGACGTGTCGATCACCGGCCCCGAGCGCCGTGGCTTGTTGCACTGCGTGCTGGATGTGCCGGGGCATGCCGAAGTCCATGCGATCTGCGTGCATTTGAGTCTCCTGGAAAGCCATCGCCAATTGCAGTTGCAACTGCTCTGCCAGTTGCTTGAATCCTTGCCTGATGACGCGCCGGTGATCATCGCCGGAGACTTCAACGACTGGCAGCTTCACGGCAACGTCGCCCTCGCCAGGCGCGACTATTTGCACGAAGCATTCGAGCGCCATCATGGCCGCCCTGCCAAGACCTATCCGGCGCGTTTTCCATTGCTGCGACTGGATCGGATCTACCTGCGCAACGCCAGCAGTCATGACCCGCAGATCCTCGGCAACAAGCCGTGGACGCACCTGTCGGATCACTTGCCGCTGGCCGTTGAAGTGCATCTGTAGTCGCCGAACGAACAAGACCGTTTGTCAGGCCTGCTTGAACCTCGGGGGAAATCTTCTAAACATAAATGAGCTCAAGGAGTAGCGCTTTCAATTTGTTAGAGCATGGATCTCACGTAGTGCATCAGTTGCACAGGAAGTACCGATCCAAGGCTTGCTCAAGGATGGATTCCCCGAATTTTGACGTAGGGAATGACCATGACGCGCTACATCCGACAGTTGCGAACTCTGCCGCACGTTTTTCTCCTGCCTGCCTCTCTGTTGTTACTCACCAGCCCTCCCGCTTCGGCCGCCTGTACGCTGATCCCCGGCCTCGGCGACGACAACTTCACATGTGACAGCGGTACCAGTGGTTCATTGACCGACCTCTCGGGAAACAACAGCCTGACCCTGCCGACCAACGGCACTGGCCAGATCAACGGCAGCGTGACCTTGGGCGCGGGTGCTGACCGCGTCGAAATAAATTCAGGCGTCATCACCGGTGCCGTCAGCCAAGGCAACGGCATTGATGACTTCGTCATGAACGGCGGCTCGATCGGCTCTCTCGCACAAGGAGATGGGCGCGACACGTTCCTGATGACCGGCGGCACCATCGTCGGTGCGTTCGAGGACGGAGATGTCGCGCGCATGAGCGGCGGCTCCATCGGCCGGGTCGATATGAAGCTCGACAACAATATTTTTGACCTGTCAGGCGGGCAGATCATGGGCAATCTGGTCGCCGGTTTCGGCACAGACACGATCATCGTGTCCGGAGGTCGCATCGGCGGCAATATCAGTGTCAGCGGTGGCAATGACAGCATCACCATTACTGGAGGCGAAGTCGGCGGAGAGATCCGCGCCAGTGTCGGTGATGACCGCTTGCTATGGGACAGTGGCGGCATTATCCGCTCGGCAATCCTGATGGATGTCGGCAATGACACCGCCACTTTGCGCAATCTTGACGACAGCATTCTCGCGCTCACGCCGAGCGTCGATGGCGGCACTGGCAATGATGCGCTGAGCTTGGATAACACCCGTACCGCCCTGCCGGCGCGATTCATCAATTGGGAAACGGTGAACCTGAGCAACACTTCACAACTGGATCTGGGCTCAAGCGCTCTGGTGCTTGGTGACACTGGCACCGGCACGGGTGTTTTGAACATCGAGGCCAGCAGCACGTTGCTTTCGACCCAAGGCGCGGTGTCTTCAGCAACGGCCGGGCAAGCGGTGACACTGAACAACTCGGGCATCATCGATTTGACCCGCAACAACAGCCGTACTAACGACACGCTGACCGTGCAAGGCAACTACGTCGGCAACAGTGGCCAGTTATTGCTGCAAAGTGTCATCGGCGGTGATGACTCGACCAGCGACAAGCTAGTAGTCAACAACGGTAGCCTCAGCGGTGCAACAGTGATCAGCGTCAGCAACCTTGGCGGCATGGGTGCGCTGACCCAACTCAACGGCATTCAATTGGTACAGGCTCAGGGCAGTACGGTCAGCACCGACAACGCGTTTACCCTGAACGGGCCGGTGTCGGCCGGGGCCTATGATTACTACCTGTTCAAGGGCGGTGTCACCGCCGGGACCGAGAACAGTTGGTACCTGCGCTCTGCCGTGGTCGCACCGCAAATAATGAGCGTGCCCAATCCCGACCCGACGTTGCCGCCGATTCTCGTGCCCGTCGTTGCGGCGCCGGTCGCGGCCGTGGCTCCGGCAGGCAGCCCGCCGCTCCCAGTACTGCCCGCAGCGGTGGCGGGTGCCGCACCGATTCCCTTGTACCGCCCGGAAGTTCCGACTTGGTCGGTGCTGCCACCCGCAGCGACGCAACTGACCCTCAACGCGCTCGGAACGTTTCATGACCGCCAGGGCGATCAACGCCTGCTCACCGAGACCGGCGCATTCGGCGCGGGTTGGGGTCGGGTCTATGGCAAAAACCTCGATCAGACCTGGGCCGGTACAGTCACTCCTCGTCTGGACGCTTCGCTCAGCGGCTTTCAGGTTGGCAATGACCTCTACAGTTCGCTGACACCTGGAGGTCAGACCCAGCGCATTGGTTTCTTCGTTGGCCATAGTCGTTTACAAGGCGATGTCGATGGTTTCAACGAAGGTTTCCAGAACAACAGCGCCGGCGAAATCAAACTCGCGGGTGATAGTTACGGCCTCTACTGGACGCTGACCGACCCTTACGGCTGGTATATCGATACCGTGCTGATGGGCACTCGTTTCGAGGGTGACAACCACTCTGATCGTGGACTGAAGCTGGACAATCGCGGGCACGCCCTGACCGTCTCGGCAGAGGCTGGGTATCCGTTCCCGATCAACGACTCTTGGGTGGTGGAGCCAGAAGCCCAGATCATCCACCAGAAAATCTCCCTGGACAGCCAGAATGATGGGGTTTCGCGGGTATCGTTCGACTCCGATGGATCATGGACCGGTCGGCTCGGCGCTCGTATCAAAGGGCAATATCAAGTCAGCGGCCTGCCGGTCGAACCGTATGTGCGCGCTAATCTGTGGCACACATTTTCCGGTACCGACTCGGTGAAGTTTGGCGACAGTGACGTCATTACCACCGAGCAAAAGACCTCGACGGCGGATGTCGGCTTGGGGGTGGTATTGACCCTTGATCGCGCCATAAGTGTCTACGCCAGCACTGACTACAGTCGCAATATTGACAGCAACGACCTGCGCGGCTTGTCTGGAAATGTCGGGATTCGGATCAGTTGGTAAACCTTCCGTCGGTAATAAAATGTCTATGCATCGGGGGGTATTCCTCGTTCTCTCCTACAAACAACTACTTGGTTATTTTCAAATAAACAAATAGTTGCGCAACCCAAATAACACCGACCACTCATCGATCAATTTCTTGACGCATGCTTGTGGTTCTTCTTATCTCTACCTTACTACCCCCGGAATAACCCTCCGGGCCGAACCATCGGACACTCGCGAAATCGAGCGGCCATGGATCTGCCCGCTCCATTCGGTCGCCCCTCGTTCGGGGTAGGAGAGACGCCACATCGAGATGCCGCATGCGCTTGCAAGGTAGGCCTCCATGAGAACTTCAATCACCCCACGCGAGATCAAAATCACCTTCTGCACAGTCTCGAGTTTTCTCTTGCTGTGCTCATCCATGGAGGCACAGGCAACCCCTGCGGCGGATGAAGCGACACCGTGGTATCGAGAGAACGTACCCGTCATCACATTGCCTGCGACGGTCATCACCCCGGACCGGCAACGGTTCAATCCCCTATCTGATCGGCAAATTGCGAGGCTGATCACCGAAGAACTCGCGCCAGGCGCTTGGGACCTGCTCTACGGACAAAGTGCCCGAAAGGCGCAAACCGATGTGTTGTCTTCGGGTTTCGCGATGCCCGGAGGCTCTGACTGGAAGGGCCCCGCCGTACTGATTCTGCAAAGCGGCGGCGGCCCTACGCAGAAAATCGGCCTGATGGGCGGCCCGAACCAGATTCAAGCCAATGGCAACGGGCAAATCATCAGCCGCGCCCTGGCCGACCCGACCACCGACACCCTCAACCTGCAAGGCCAGCGCCTGGGCGCCTATTACAGCCTGATCGGTGCGCGGGGATGGCACGTCGACTTGTCGGCCAGCGGTGGACGAGTCAGCGGATTCAGCCGCGATGAACGAGGTGCGCGGCAGGCCACAGAAGGCAGCGCCATGACGTTCTCGGTCGAAGGCGGTTTCCCGATTGGTTTGAGTGAAAACTGGGTGATCGAACCCCAGGCGCAATTGGTCAATCAGCGCATCACCCTCGACACCCCCAACGCTGGCTCAGGCCACGCAACATCCAAAGACCTCTCAGCCTGGAGTGGCCGCGTCGGAGCACGCTTGAAAGGTAGCTATGACTTGAGTGGTCTGCCGGTCGAGCCGTACCTGCGCACCAATCTCTGGCACACGGTCTATACCGGCAGCACGGTGACTCTGGATAAGGTCGACAAGATCAGCAGCAGCCGCAAATCATCGACCGTCGAGTTGGGACTGGGGCTGGTGGCTCGGGTGACGCCGGCGGTGAGCCTGTATGTGAGTGCCGATTACAGCAGTGATGTCGATGACAATGATTTGAATGGCTTGATTGGCAGTCTCGGCGTACGGATGCGTTGGTGAGGCTTCGGTTTCCCGGCGTCTGAGCTGACACCTTCGCGAGCAAGCCCGCTCCCACATCTGGAATGCATTCCTCTGTGGGAGCGGGCTTGCTCGCGAAGGCAGCGACTCGGTGTGGGCTCAACCCTCAGGCTTGAGGATCAACACCGCCAGCGGCGGCAAATTCAGCTCCAGCGACAACGCCTGGCCATGGCTCGGTACTTCTTCGGTAAACGCCCCGCCACCGTTGCCATAGTTGGAACCGGCATAGGTATCAGCGTCGCTGTTGAGCAACTCGCTCCAACGCCCGGCGAACGGCACACCCACACGATAGGAATGACGCGGCACGGGGGTGAAGTTGGCCACCACCAGCACGGGCTTACCGTCCTTGCTCCAACGCAGCCAGGCATAAACGCTGTTGATCGCATCGTCGCCAATCAACCACTGGAAACCCTGCGGCGCGTCATCCTGATCGTGCAATGCTGGCTCTTCGCGATAGAGACGGTTGAGGTCGCCCACCAGTTTCTGCACGCCTTTGTGCTCGGAATACTGCAACAGATACCAATCAAGCTGTTGGTCGTGATTCCACTCGCGCCACTGACCGAACTCGCAGCCCATGAACAGCAACTTCTTGCCAGGATGGGTCCACATGAAACTCAGATAAGCCCGCAGGTTGGCGAATTTCTGCCAGCGATCGCCGGGCATCTTGTCGATCAACGAGTGTTTGCCGTGGACCACTTCATCGTGGGAGATCGGCAGAATGAAACGCTCGGACCAGGCGTAGACCAGGCCGAAACTCAACTCATTGTGGTGATGGGCGCGGTACACCGGGTCCTGCTGAATGTAATGCAGCGAATCGTGCATCCAGCCCATGTTCCATTTGTAGGCAAAGCCCAGACCGCCCTGCTGCGTGCTCTGACTGACGCCCGGCCACGCCGTGGATTCCTCGGCGATTACCAGTGCACCCGGGGCCTCCAGGTCGACCACGTCGTTCAAGTGCCGCAGAAAGTCGATGGCTTCGAGGTTTTCACGCCCGCCATGCCGGTTCGGTACCCATTCGCCAGCCTTGCGCGAATAGTCGCGATAGAGCATCGAAGCCACCGCATCGACTCGCAGGCCATCGATGTGGAAATGCTTCAACCAATGCAGCGCCGACGCCAGCATGTAACCGTGTACTTCGGTGCGCCCGAGGTTGTAGATCAACGTGTCCCAATCCTGATGGAAACCCTCCAGCGGATTGCCGTACTCGTACAGCGCGGTGCCGTCGAATTGCGCCAGGCCGTGGGTATCAGTGGGGAAATGCGCCGGTACCCAATCGAGAATCACGCCGATATCCGCTTGGTGGCAGGCGTTGATGAACTCGGCGAATTGCTCCGGCGTGCCGTAACGGGCACTCGGCGCAAATTGCGACAACAACTGATAACCCCAGGAACCACCGAACGGGTGCTCCATGATCGGCATCAACTCAATGTGGGTGAAACCCAGTTCCTTCACATACGGAATCAATCGCTCTGCCAATTCCGGCCAGGTGTACTGGCGCGCCACTTCACCCAGATCATCCAACTCACACTGCCAGGAACCGGCGTGCAGTTCATAAATAGACAGCGGCGCCGAATGTTGCTGCCGCTCGCGACGGCCGCTCATCCAGTCGTGATCCTGCCAGTCGACTTGCAGCGGCGCAGCGACTTTCGATGCGGTGTCCGGCGGCAGGCTGGTGGCCAGCGCCATCGGGTCAGCCTTGAGCGGCAGAATCCCGTGAGCGCCAAGAATTTCGTATTTGTACAACTCCCCCGCTTGCAGGCGCGGGATGAATAACTCCCATACCCCGGACGGATGACGCAGGCGCATCGGGTGCCGGCGCCCATCCCAGACGTTGAAGTCACCCACCACCGAGACCCGTTGGGCATTCGGTGCCCACACGGCAAACCGCACGCCTTCAACGCCATCCACGGTGGTCAGTTGCGCGCCGAGGCACGAACTGAGGTCGCGGTGATTGCCTTCGGCAAACAGATACAAATCCATCTCGCCCAGCAACTGACCGAAGCTGTAAGGGTCTTCCGCCACCTGCTCGCCACCGGCCCAACGGGTACGCAATTGATACGGCCGTGTCTGATCGAAGTGGCCAACAAACAGCCCCGGCGTTTCAGTCTGCTCAAGCGCGCCGCGCTCTTGCCCGGTCTCTTTGTCCAGCACCGAAACATTCAACGCGCCGGGCAGAAAAGCCCGAATGAATTGTCCGCCGGCGCCATCGCCGTGCGGGCCAAGAATGGAAAACGGATCGTGATGCTCAGCACGGACCAAGGCGTCGATATCCTTCGCCGTGGGCAGCAATGCTTCTTTGACTTGACCCTGTTCCTTGTTCGAGAAACTCATGACTACTCTCCACCAAGATCGGAAAAGGGTTTAAGCCCCGTCAATAACCCATACAAACCGTGCAACGGCACGGGCAGCCACGCGGGGCGATTTTCGGCTTCATAGGCCACTTCATAGGCCGCCTTCTCCAGGCCGAACAACGCCAATGCGGCGTCGGCGCCTTCAGGATCTTGCCAAGCATGATCAAGACTAGCTGCCGCCCGGCGATATGCCTGAACAAATGCCTCTCGCGCCTCCTGCAAATAGCGATCCGCCACACGATGACGTGATGCTTCGGATTCGGGGCTGTGGTCGACGTTGTGCACGTTGATGGTCATGGCTGCCGCGTAATCGAAAGAACGCAGCACACCACTGACATCCTTGTACGGGCTGTGTTTGCCGCGACGTTCGCTCAATGGCCGTGCAGGTTCGCCCTCGAAATCGATCAGAAAGGCATCGCCCTTGATCACCAGCACCTGACCCAAATGCAGGTCACCGTGGACACGGATCCGCAAACCGCCGACAGCTTTTTTCGCCAGATCCTGCACATGGGCAAGGATGGTTTTTTTCTCGTCGATCAGTCGTTTAACCAGCTTCTGATCCGCCGCGCTGAGTTCGCCCTGATGCTGCTTGAGCAGTTTCAGAGCCTGTTCGACCTGAGCGGCGACGTCCTTACCGGTGGCCTGCATGTCCTTGGCCGTACTGATTTGCGGTGCAAAGTCGGGATTGTCGGTCGGCGCCGCCAGCACCTGATGCATTTCGCCCAGGCGCTGACCGAGCATCCCGGCAAAATCCTTCAACTCACCCAAGGCGTTGTAATGCTGTTCCTGCTCGGACATGGCATCGGCCAGCTCATCGCGTAATGCCCGTTCGAGGTTGTTTTGCGTCCATTCCCACGCATCGCCCTGATTGCTCAGATAGCCTTGGGCGATCATCAACAGATTGTCTTCGCCCTTCGCATCGCGGCGGATCACCGAACCCAGCAGCGGGGAGATATTGGCAAATCCGGCAGCGGTCAGGTAAGCGCTCATCTCCAGTTCCGGGTGTACGCCAGAAGCGACTTTGCGGATCAGCTTAAGGACTACGCTGTTGCCGATGACCACCGAACTGTTCGATTGCTCGGCCGACAGATAACGCACCTCGGATTCACTGCCCAGCGCCAGTGTTTCCAACAGCGGTGTCGGGGCGAAGCGGATTTCGCCATCAGCCGATTCGAGCACTGCGTTGTTCTGCATGCCCTGCAATACGGCGCGGATAAACGCTTCGAGACTGAATGCGTCTGTAATCAAACCGACCTGACGCACCCGACGCACGCGGGCCAATGCCAGTTGCTGAGGCAGCGCCGCGCCGACCTGATCCTCTGAGATAAAGCCAAACGGCAGTTGATAACGGTGGGTCTGGCCGCCGCTGGTGACTTCGATCTCGCTGAGCAGCACCGGATGCTCGGCGTCGCCGAACCGCACGCCGTAGGCCAGATGCACCTTGTCGATGGCAGCATCCTTGCCGGCGAACCAACGGCGGTTTTGCAGCCAGCTCGGCAGAATGCCTTGCTCCAGGGTCGCGCGGGCTGGCGCCTCGAGCAGTTCCTCCATGCGTTTTTTCAGCACCAGGGTGGTGAAGTCCGGCAGGCTCTGCGCCGGTTCCACATGCCAGCTCGGCATCTGGTTTTCCGCCGCGAGGGCGAACCAGTAGAAACCGTACGGTGCCAAGGTCAGGAGGAAATTCAACTGACCGATGGGTGGGAAGGCGTTACCGCCGAGCATCTCCACCGGGACCATGCCGACGTAGGCCGACAGATCGAGCTCCGCCGCTTGGGCGCTGCGCGACACGTTGGCCACGCAGAGAATGATTTCGTGTTTGCCATCGGCGTCGGTGAACTCGCGGGTATAAGCCAGAATCCGTCGGTTGCTCGGCGAGAGCATTTTCAACGTGCCACGGCCAAACGCTTTGGATTGCTTGCGTACGGCGAGCATGCGCCGCGTCCAGTTGAGCAACGAATGCGGGTCGCCGGCCTGGGTTTCGACGTTGACCGACAGATAGCCGTATTGCGGGTCCATGATCGGCGGCAACACCAGGCTAGCCGGGTCGGCGCGGGAGAATCCGCCGTTGCGGTCGATGGACCACTGCATGGGCGTTCGCACACCGTCGCGGTCGCCAAGATAGATGTTGTCGCCCATGCCAATTTCATCGCCGTAATACAGGGTCGGCGTGCCCGGCATCGACAGCAGCAGGCTGTTGAGCAACTCGACCCGGCGGCGATCACGCTCCATCAACGGCGCCAGACGCCGACGAATGCCGAGGTTGATCCGCGCCCGGCGATCAGCGGCGTAGTAGTTCCACAGGTAATCGCGCTCCTTGTCGGTGACCATCTCCAGCGTCAGCTCATCGTGGTTGCGCAGGAAAATCGCCCATTGGCAGTTGGCAGGGATTTCCGGGGTTTGGCGCAAAATATCGGTGATCGGGAAGCGATCTTCCTGAGCCAGCGCCATGTACATGCGCGGCATCAGCGGGAAGTGAAAGGCCATGTGGCATTCGTCGCCATTCAAGCCGTGCGCGTCGGTATCGCCAAAATACAACTGGGTGTCTTCCGGCCATTGGTTGGCTTCGGCCAGCAACATGCGGTCGGGGTAATTGGCATCGATCTCGGCACGGATCTGCTTGAGGACGTCGTGGGTTTCCGGAAGGTTTTCGTTGTTGGTGCCGTCGCGTTCGATCAAGTACGGGATCGCGTCGAGGCGCAGACCGTCGATGCCCATGTCCAGCCAGTAACGCATCACCGACAGCACGGCCTTCATCACTTGCGGATTATCGAAGTTCAAATCCGGCTGATGGGAATAAAAACGGTGCCAGAAGTATTGGCCGGCGACCGGATCCCAGGTCCAGTTGGACTTTTCGGTGTCGAGAAAGATGATCCGCGTGCCGTCGTATTTCTGGTCGTCATCCGACCACACGTAAAAGTCACGTGCGGCCGAGCCCGGTTTGGCTTTGCGCGCCCGTTGAAACCACGGGTGCTGGTCGGAGGTGTGGTTGATGACCAGCTCGGTGATCACCCGCAAACCACGTTTGTGCGCCTCGGCGATAAAGCGTTTGGCGTCGGCCATGGTCCCGTAATCGCTGTGCACGCCACGGTATTCGGCGATGTCGTAGCCGTCATCGCGACGCGGCGATGGATAGAACGGCAACAGCCAGATGGTATTGACGCCGAGCTCGGCGATGTAATCGAGTTTGGCGATCAGGCCGGGAAAGTCGCCGATACCGTCATTGTTGGAGTCGAAAAATGATTTGACGTGAACTTGATAAATCACCGCATCCTTGTACCAGAGCGGATCTTTGATAAAGGTGGCAGCCTTGGGTTTCTTCGCCATGTGAAACTCCTGAAAAATTCTGAAGATGTCTTAACTGAAGAAATACGGTCACTGTGGGAGCTGGCTTGCCAGCGATAGCGGTGGTTCAGCAATGAAGATGCAAGCAGACAGACCTCAATCGCTGGCAAGCCAGCTCCCACATTTGAATCATTGCGA
The DNA here is from genome assembly GCF_044743445.1 of Pseudomonas sp. NPDC087615. Lineage (NCBI taxonomy): Bacteria > Pseudomonadati > Pseudomonadota > Gammaproteobacteria > Pseudomonadales > Pseudomonadaceae > Pseudomonas > Pseudomonas sp. NPDC087615. The sequence continues at coordinate 50,825 of NZ_JBIUWM010000033.1, forward strand.
GCCTTATGAAGCAGTAATCCGCCAAATGCCGAACGGCTGGTAAGCCGGGTCTAAGCGCATGAACTGATATTTGCCGTGCCAATCCCAACGATGCCCGTTCATCAAGTCCTCGCCATGGGTGGTGGCATCATCAGGCAGGCCCATTTCCCACAACGGCAGCTCGAAATTCGCTTCCTGCACGTTGTGCGGGTCAAGGCTGACCGCTACCAGAATGAAGTTGCGGCCGTCAGCGCTGCGTTTGCCGAAATACAGGATGTTGTCGTTCCAGGCGTTGTAGACCTTCAGGCCCAGGTGGGTGTGCAACGCCGGGTTTTGCCGGCGGATGCGGTTGAGCTGGGCGATCTCGGCAATAATGTTGCCGGGGGCGTTGAAATCGCGGACGCGGATCTCGTATTTCTCCGAATCCAGATACTCCTCTTTGCCCGGCACCGGCGCCGCTTCACACAGCTCGTACCCCGAATACATGCCCCAAAGGCCCGAGCCCATGGTCGCCAGCGCGGCACGAATCAAGAACCCTGGACGCCCCGAGTCATGCAGGAACGCTGGGTTGATGTCCGGCGTGTTGACGAAAAAGTTCGGCCGGTAACATTCGCGCCACGGCGATTCATTGAGTTCGGTGAAGTAAGCCGCCAGTTCCGCCTTGGTGTTGCGCCAAGTGAAATAGGTGTAGCTCTGGGTGTAACCGACCTTGCCCAATCGCGCCATCATCGCCGGCGTGGTGAACGCTTCCGCGAGGAAGATCACCTCCGGATGCTGCGCTCGCACATCGGCAATCAGCCATTGCCAGAACGGCAGCGGCTTGGTGTGCGGGTTGTCGACACGGAAGATCTTCACGCCCTCCTCGACCCAACCGACGATGATGTCACGCAGCTCAACCCAGAGACTCGGTATCGCGTCGGGCGCGTAAAAATCAACGTTGACAATGTCTTGATATTTCTTTGGCGGGTTTTCCGCGTATTTGATCGAGCCGTCCGGCCGCCAGTTGAACCAGCCCGGATGCTGTTTGAGCCACGGGTGATCCTGGGAGCACTGGATGGCGAAGTCGAGGGCGATCTCCAGCCCATGATCGGCGGCAGCCACCACCAGCCGACGGAAGTCTTCGCGGGTGCCGAGTTGCGAGTGAATGGCCTCGTGCCCCCCCTCTTCGCTGCCAATCGCGTAAGGACTGCCAGGATCCTGCGGCCCAGCGCTCAGGGAATTGTTGCGGCCCTTGCGATGGGCGCGACCGATCGGATGGATCGGCGTGAAATACAGGACGTCGAAGCCCATGTCCTGAATCATCGGCAACCGCGCGTGCACGTCATTAAAGGTGCCATGACGGTTGGGGTCATCGGTGATCGAGCGCGGAAACAACTCATACCAACTGGCAAACTCGGCCAGTTCGCGCTCGACATCCATGGGAAATTCGGCGCTCACGCTTAAATAGGCGCGGTGATCGGCCTGGGTCATCAAATGCGCACTGCGTGAGTGCAGAAACAGCGCCACCTGCTCGGTTTCGAGCAGGCCGGACAGTTCATGGTGCAGCGCCGCGAGTTGTTCGCTGAGCGCACCTTCACTGCGTTCGGCAGCCTGTTGCACCATGCTGCGGCCTTCTTGCAGCTCAAGCGAGACCGGCACCGCCGCGTTGTGCTTCTTCTCTAATTCATACTGAAAACTGGCGAAATGGTCGATCCACGCTTCGATGCAATACAGATAACGGCCCTGATCTTCCGGGCGGAAGCTGCCTTGCCAGCCGTTGTTGCCCAGCTCCGACATGACCTCGCTTTGCCACGTCTCTTTGCCTTCCTCGCGCCAGCGAATGCGCACCGCCAACTTGTCGTGACCGTCGGCGAATACCTTGCTGGTGACCACCACATCGCGCCCGACAATGGATTTGACGGCAAACTGACCGCCATCGAGGGTCGGCATGGTGTTTTCAATGACGATGCGCGGCAGCAGCAAAGCTTGCGACAGCGGCATGTGCGGGTTGTAGTTCAGTTCAGAAGGTTTTTCAGCAGTCATCGAGCATCTCTCCTTAACGCCCCAAGGACGCTCTTGTGCCGGATCAGTGTTCACAACGAGGCACCTGCCCCAACATGAACGCACTTAAGTTCCGAGCGACCGGCGCCGGGAAAAGTTCACAGGGATTTGCCTGCACAAAAAAGCGGATCGAATTCGCTGCGAGGTGGTCAATCCACTTAAGCACTTCTCACGCCATGTGCCACACGGAGGTCATCAGATGAGTATCCCGATTCCGGCCGAAACGCCTGATCCGAACATTGACAAACCCACTTTGCCCGAGACCGAGCCCCAGCCGATTCCCGAGCAGGAGCCGCCGGGCACCACGCCACCGGCCAAGGAAGAACCGCCAACGACCATGCCGCCGGTGATTGTTGCGCCTGATTGATGACGGTCCGTCATCGGTGATCCCTATCAAAGGGTTTTGCGATGCGTGGCATCACGTTGAAGACCGCCGCCATGAGCAGGCGACCATTAATCGGTTGCACAGAACGACCAGCAAAGCCTGCCCCCTAGCCTTTCAGTCACCTCTGAAAAAGGACCGTCCCATGCCCGTTCGAATCGAAAACCAGACCTGTTTTTTCAGCACTGAAAACGGCGAAGAAATCCGCCTGTGCGGCGACTTGACCGTGATCACCGACAGCGAGAAAGCCATGTCGGCCGTGGAGATCGAAGGCCAGCGCATTTACATCACCGAAGCAGAAGCCGACGCATTGACCGTTGCAGGCGCCAAGGATGGGCGTAAGCATTTGAAGGCTGACGAGGGTGATTCGGTGATTTGACTGACCTTGATCAACACAGCGCGCAAACGCCTGAGATAGGGGTTTGCGCCTGTGCCTACGGGCTGCTTCAAGTTGTCGCAGGCAGGCCGACAAACGCCATCTGATACGCTTTTTATTGAAATAGCTGAGCCTGTTATGCAAACAGATCGGCGCTCATAGTGCATCGGCCTGATGGAGGCTGATGAGCGAACGACCATGAGCGAACAAATCCCCGTCCGAACCGTAGAAGTTGAACCACCCCACATAAAAAGTGTGCCGGGTCGCCCAATGAAGGCGAAGAACGCGTCCAGCGATAACCAGATTCACACCCGCAGCTTTACCGGCCTGTTTCGAACCCTGCGCATGAGTGGCGCGGGGTTCTTGTTTTTGCTGTTTTTCGGCACCGTGTGGCTGAACTGGGGCGGGCGTCAGGCCGTTCTCTGGGACCTTTCCGAAAGTAAGTTCCACATCTTTGGCGCAACTTTTTGGCCGCAGGATTTCATCCTGCTGTCTGCTCTGCTGATCATTGCCGCGTTCGGCCTGTTCGCCATCACGGTGTTTGCCGGGCGCGTCTGGTGCGGTTACACCTGCCCGCAAAGCTCGTGGACCTGGATCTTCATGTGGTGCGAGAAGATCACCGAAGGCGAACGTAACCAGCGGATCAAATTGCAAGCCGCGCCGTGGGGGTTGAACAAACTCGCCCGCCGCGCCGCCAAGCACACGTTGTGGCTAGCGATCAGCGTGATGACCGGCCTGACCTTCGTCGGCTACTTCACCCCGATCCGGCCGTTGGCCGAGGAGCTACTGACCCTGCAAATCGGCGGCGTCAGTCTGTTCTGGGTGTTGTTTTTCACGGCGGCCACCTACATCAATGCCGGCTGGCTGCGCGAGGCGGTGTGCATGCACATGTGCCCTTATGCGCGGTTCCAGAGCGTGATGTTCGACAAGGACACCCTGGCCATTTCCTACGACGTGGCCCGTGGTGAGAACCGTGGCCCGCGCAAACGCGACGTGAAACCGGCCGAGGCCGGGCTGGGCGATTGCATCGACTGCCAGTTGTGCGTGCAGGTCTGCCCGACCGGCATCGACATTCGCGACGGTTTACAGATGGAATGCATCGGTTGCGCGGCGTGTATCGACGCCTGTGATTCGATCATGGACAAAATGAACTACCCACGCGGTTTGATCCGTTACAGTTCCGAGCGCGAATTGCAGGGTGGCAAGACCCACCTGCTGCGGCCAAGGCTGATCGGCTACACCCTCGTGCTGCTGCTGATGATCGGGGCGCTGGCCCTGGCGCTGGTCGAGCGGCCGATGGTGTCGCTGGACGTGACCAAGGATCGCGGCCTGTTCCGCGAAAACGGTCTGGGCCAGATCGAGAACATCTATACCCTCAAAGTCATCAACAAGACCCAACAGCGCCAGGACTACAACTTGAGCCTGGTCGACGGCGACGGTTTCCGACTGCAAGGCAAGACCGAACTGAGCCTGGCCCCCGGCGAGATTGTCGATGTGCCAGTGTCGGTGGCCATGACCACGGAACGCCCGAGCAGCAGTTCACAGACCCTGAGTTTCAAGATTGCCGACCGCGATGAACCTGAGGTTTACAGCGTGTCGAAGAGCAGGTTTGTGGCGCCGATGAATCGCTGATCCCTTAAACTGCGGCGCGGCCATTGGCGAGCAAGCCCGCCCCCACATTTGGAATGCATTCCTCTGTGGGGGGCGGGCTTGCTCGCCAATGTAGGCAACGCGGTCTTCCAGAATGAAATCAATCCGGACCCAAGATGAAACGCTACGAAAAATTCGCCGACGACATCGCTGAACTGATCCGCTCCGGCGTCCTTGGCCCCGGTCAGCGCGTGCCTTCGGTGCGCTACGCCAGCCAGACTTACGGCGTCAGCCCGTCCACTGTGTTTCAAGCCTATTACCTGCTCGAACGCCGTGGTCTGATCCGCGCCCGCCCGCGTTCCGGCTACTTCGTCAATACCCACGCGCCGAGTCCGTTCTCGGAGCCGGTGATCAGCAGCCACGTCAACGATTCCACCGAGGTCGACGTCAGCGAACTGGTGTTCTCGGTGCTGGACTCGATCAAGGACCCTAGCACCGTCCCCTTCGGCTCAGCGTTCCCCAGCCCGACGTTGTTCCCGCTGCAACGCCTGTCGCGTTCCCTGGCCAGTGCGGCGCGGGAGATGGACCCGCGCATGGTCGTCACCGACATGTCACCGGGCAACCCGCAACTGCGTCGGCAGATCGCCCTGCGCTATATGGTCGGCGGGTTGATGCTGCCGATGGAAGAACTGCTGATCACCAACGGCGCCCTCGAAGCGCTGAACCTGTGCCTGCAAGCTGTCACCGAACCGGGTGATCTGGTGGCCATCGAAGCCCCGGCGTTTTATGCCAGCCTGCAAGTGCTGGAGCGCCTGAAACTCAAAGCCGTGGAAATCCCCGTGCATCCGCGTGACGGCATCGACCTCGGTGTACTTGCGCAGACCCTCGAACGCCACCCGATCAAAGCCTGCTGGTGCATGACCAGTTTCCAGAACCCGATGGGCGCGACCATGCCCGAAGCGAAGAAACAGGAACTGGTCGAACTGCTGCGCCGCCATCAAGTGCCGCTGATCGAGGACGACGTCTACGCCGAACTTTATTACGGCCAACAAGCGCCGAAACCGGCCAAGGCCTTCGACACCGAAGGGTTGGTGATGCATTGCGGTTCGTTCGCCAAAAGCCTGGCCCCCGGCTACCGCATCGGCTGGGTCGCCGCCGGACGCTACGCGCAAAAGATCGAACGACTGAAACTGATGACGTCACTGTGCGCCTCGATGCCGGCGCAGGCAGCGATTGCCGACTATCTTCAACATGGCGGCTACGACCGGCATCTGCGCAAACTGCGGTATGCACTGGAGGAACAGCAAAGTGCGATGCTCGCGGCGATTGCCCGTTATTTCCCGGCACAAACACGGGTCAGCCAGCCGGCCGGCGGTTATTTCCTATGGCTGGAATTGCCACCGCAGATGGATTCGTTGAAGTTGTTTCAGATGGCGCTGGCGCAAGGCATCAGCATCGCGCCAGGGCCGATTTTTTCACCGACCCAGCGGTTCCGGAACTGCATTCGCTTGAATTACGGCAGCCCGTGGACTGAGCACTCGGAGAAGGCGATGGAGACGTTGGGGCGGATTGTGCGGTCGTTCTGAGGTTTTATGTTGATCGAACGGGCCCCATCGCAGGTTCGCCAGCGATGGGGCCAGACCTGACGCTTGAATTTCTGAATTCAACGCCCGCCGCCGAGATCAACAAAGGTCCCGGTGGCATAAGAAGCTTTGTCCGACAGCAACCAGACAATTGCCTCCGCCACTTCGTCCGGCCGCCCGCCTCGGGCCATCGGGATAGCCGACTCAAGCTTGCTGACCCGGTCCGGATCGCCGCTCAGCGCATGGAAATCGGTGTAGATGAAGCCCGGACGCACCGCGTTGACCCGAATCCCCTCGCCCGCCACTTCCTTGGACAAACCGATGGTGAACGAGTCAAGCGCGCCTTTGGACGCGGCGTAATCCACGTATTCATTAGGCGACCCCAGGCGCGATGCGACCGACGACACGTTGACGATACTGCCGCCCTGCCCGCCGTGTTTGGGCGACATGCGCAGGATCGCGTGCTTGGCACAGAGGATCGGCGCCAGGACATTGGTTTTCATGGTTTTGAGAATGCGGAATTCGGACATCTCGTCGACCCGCGATTTATGCCCGACGGTGCCGGCATTGTTCACCAGTGCGGTGACCCGTCCCAGTTCGGTATCGACCCGATGAAACAGCGCGACCACTTCGTCTTCAATGCTGACGTCGGCGCGTACTGCGATGGCTGTTGCGCCAAGCGCTCTGACTTGCTCCAGCACGCTTTGCGCGGCCTGTTCGTCTGACTGGTAGTTGATGCAGATCCGATAGCCCTTCTCGGCAGCCAACAAAGCCGTAGCGGCGCCAATCCCGCGCCCGCCACCGGTGATCACAATGACTTTATCCATGCTGGCCTTTCCCCTCATTCACACGTAACAGTCGGGGAGAAGAATAACCGCCATTGGCAGGTTTTGCATGAGCCGTGTCAAAGGCTGAGTCTGTGACAAAAGCAATGGCGAGGCTGAAGATGTTCTTGTGAGGGTTAACTCAGACGGCCGCCTGCTTCTCGCCCCGGGCAATGTCCTGCATGAATTTGTCCGCCGGCATCGGATACCCCAGCAGATAGCCCTGCAACGAATCACAGCCCAGTTTTGTCAGGAAGTCCTGCTGCACACCGGTCTCCACACCTTCAGCCACAATCCGCAGCCCCAGCGCCTGTCCCAACGCAACAATTGCCGAGACAATCGCCGCATCGTCGCTGTCGTGCTCCAGATCCCGCACAAACCCTCGGTCGATCTTCAACTCATTGGCCGGCAGACGCTTGAGGTACATCAGGCTCGAATAGCCAGTGCCGAAGTCGTCGATCGACAGGTCAACGCCCATGTCCGACAACTCCTGCAGCACCGTCATGCTCGCATCGGCGTCGCTCATGGCCGTGGTTTCGGTGATCTCCAGGGTCAGGCTGTTCGCCGGCAAATGGTGCGTCGCCAGCGCTTTGGCGACACTTTGCACCAGGCCGGCATGACAGAACTGCAAGGCCGACAGGTTGACCGCGATACGCCAGTCGGTATAGCCAAGCACATACCACTCGCGCATCTGTCGGCAGGCCTCGTTAAGCACCCACTCTCCGATCGGAATGATCACGCCGGTTTTCTCGGCCAGATCGATAAATTTGTCCGGCATCAGCAAGCCGTGGATCGGGTGCTGCCAGCGCAGCAGTGCTTCGGCACCGACCGGGCGCCCATTGGCAGCGTCGAACTTGGGCTGGTAATGCAGGCTGAACTGGCTGTGCTCCAGCGCGGCGCGCAAGTCCTGGAGTAACTGCAACTGCTTGCGTGCGTTGTTGTTCATGGACGCGTCAAAAAAACTGTAACCGTTCTTGCCGGCACCCTTGGCGTGATACATCGCCGCATCGGCGTTCATCAGCAGTTCCTGAGCGGTCCGGCCATTTCCGGGGTACAGGGCGATGCCAACACTGGCGGAAATCTGCAAGTCATGCTCGGCAACGCGAAACGACTGCGCAACCAAGCCGACCTGACGTGCCGCCAGACCCAATGCGTCGTTGGGTTCGGTCAGGCGTACCAGCAGCACAAACTCATCGCCGCCGATTCGCGCCAGCGTGTCCTGGCTGCGCAAGTCTTCCCGCAGACGCACGCCGACTTCGCGCAACAACTGATCGCCCATGTGATGGCCAAATGCGTCGTTGACGGGTTTGAACCCATCCAGATCGATGAACATCAAGGCAAAACAGCCGCCCTGTTCATGGACCTTTTTCATCGCCTGATTGATCCGGTCGTCAAGCAACATGCGGTTAGGCAGACCGGTCAAGGTGTCGTGCAGCGCCAGTTGCGTGAGTTCGCGGTTGGCCACGGTCAACGAATGCGCCAGTTCGGCGGTGCGCGTTTCAAGCCGAGCGTCGAGGATCGAGGTCAGCAAGGCAATCGACAGCACCGCCAACGTGGTGATCAGCACCAGGCTGTCGAGCCCGTTGCCCTTCAGGCCATTGAGCGTCGCGCCGCAAAAACTGCCCTCAGGGAATTGCGCGGCGGCCATGCCGGTGTAATGCATGCCGACGATGGCGATACCCATGATCACCGCGGCACCACCGCGAATCAGACGAACATGGGGCGAATGCTGGCGCAGGCGGAAAGCGATCCACAACGCCGCCGCTGAGGCACCGACAGCGATCAACAGGGACGCACCGAACAACGCAGGATCGTAATCGATCCCCGGCGTCATTCGCATCGCCGCCATGCCGGTGTAATGCATGGCGCTGATGCCCGCCCCCATGATCAGCGCACCGAAGGCCAACTGCGAAATCGGAAGTTTCGGCTGGCTGACCAGCCACAAGGCAAAACCGCAGGACAGCACGGCGATCAGCAGCGACAGCGCCGTGATGCTGATGTCGTAGCCCAGATCGATCGGTAGCCTGAAGGCAAGCATGCCGATGAAGTGCATCGACCAAACGCCGACGCCCATGGCCAATGCACCACCGGCGGTCCAGAAATGCACGGAACGGCCTTTGGCAGTGGCGATGCGTCCGGTGAGATCGAGCGCGGTGTACGACGCGAGGATCGCCACACACAACGAAATGAAAACCAGGGTGGAGGAATAACTACCGATGAGCATGGGGATTCTCGTAGTCTCCCTAACCGGACTGCGTCCATTCTCGGTCGGGCAAAAGCAGCGATTGTACTGATTGCGCAGAAGAACGCACTGACAAAGTAACCAAATTGCCATCAAGTCGATGAAACGCTTGTTCGACCGGTCTGAAAGGCTCTGGGTCGACGCTCATTTGCTGCCGGTTTACTCGCGAAAACGGTGTGTCAGGCAGTGAAATGCCGAATGTTCCGACGCTTTCGCGAGCAAGCCCGCCTAACGGTCTAGCGGCTGTCGCTTACATCGAGTTGCCCATCCCAACCACCGCCCAGCGCGGCAATCAACTGCACACTGGCAATCAACCGACTTTGCAAGACGCTCAGCACGCTGCGCTCGTTGCTCAGTGCAGTGGCTTGCACCACGACCACGTCGATGTAGGCAATCAATCCGGCCTTGTACTGGTTTTCCGTCAGGCGCAGCGAATCGCGGGCCGCGTCGAGTGCTTCCTGACGCACAGCCGCTTCGTCCTCATACACTTTTAGCTGCACCAGATAGTTTTCCACTTCACGCAAGCCATCGAGTACGGTCTGTCGGTACTTGGCAACGGTCTCGTCGTAGACCGCCTCGGTGCGGTCGACTTCAGCCGAGCGTATGCCGCCGTCGAACAGCGGCAAGTCCAGTTTCGGCCCCACCGACCAAAAGCGGTTCGGCAAGCTGATCAGGTCTTGGGACTTACTGCTGCTGTAACCGCCACTCAGGCTCAGGGACAGATCCGGGTAGTACGCCGCTTGCGCCACACCTATTTTGGCGTTGGCGGCGATCACCGAGCGTTCGGCAGAGGCGATGTCCGGACGGCGTTCCAGCAACTGCGATGGCAGGCTCAAAGGCACTTGCGGCAAATTGGGAATGGTTTGGGTTTGCGCGATGCTGAAATCCGCTGGCGCTTGTCCGGTCAGTACGGCGATGGCGTTTTCGAACTGCGCGCGCTGCCAGATCAGGTCGACCAGATCGGCCTGGGTACTTTTGAGCTGTGTCTGTGCCTGAGCCACCGCATCACGCCCGGAAACACCGGCGCGGTATTGGTTCTGGGTCATTTTCAGCGAACGTTCATACGCCGCAACGGTGGCTTCGAGCAGACGTTTCTGTTGATCGATGACCCGCAATTGCAGGTAGTTCTGCACCAATTCCGATTGCTGGCTCAGGCGCATTGCCGCCAGATCGGCGAAGCTCGCCTGGGCACTGGCCTTGTCAGCTTCTAGCCCTCGGCGCAATTTGCCCCAGATATCCGCCTCCCAACTGACGCCCAGTTGCGCGTTGTAAGTGTCGCGAATACCGCTGGCGGAACTGCTCAGACTCGAACTGCTACTGCCGGTGCCCTGACTGGAGCGGGTCTTGCCCAGACTCAAGTCGACACTCGGATAAAAAGCGCCACGCGCACTGCGCACCAAGGCTTGGGCCTGTCGGTACTGGGCTTGCGATTGCGCAACCGTCTGGTTGGAACTGTTGAGCTTCTCGATCAGCCCGTTGAGTTGCTGATCGCCATACAGCTCCCACCAAGCGCCACGGGCCAGCGAATCGCTCGGGTTGGCCTGACGCCAGCCTTCGGCTTCCTTGTATTGCGCGATTTCAGCCGTCTGCGGGCGCTGATAGTCCGGGCCAACAGCGCAAGCACTGAGCATCGCCACGCACAGCGAAAGGCTCAACAGACGCGAGCCGCGAACAGTGGCCAGATTGATAAGCGAACGGTCAGTCATAGCGGAGTTTCCAGAGCGGCGTCAGTACGCACGCCACGCCATTTATTGAAGCGATGGCGCAGCTTGTCGAGATAGAGGTAAACCACAGGCGTGGTGTAAAGCGTCAGCACTTGGCTGAAAATCAGTCCGCCGATGATGGTCAGGCCCAACGGCTGGCGCATTTCCGCGCCTTCGGCCCGGCCGAGCAGCAACGGCAAGGCACCGAGGATCGCTGCCAGTGTGGTCATCAGAATGGGACGCAGACGTTGCAAGCAGGCACTGCGGATTGATTCCAGCGGCGTCATGCCCTGTTGCCGTTCCAGTTGCAGCGCCAGGTCGATCATCAGGATGGCGTTTTTCTTCACCACGCCGATCAACAGGAACAGCCCGAGCAGTGAGATCAGGCTGAACTCGCCGCCCAGCGCATAGATCGACAACAAGGCACCGACACCGGCAGACGGCAGCGTCGACAGAATCGTCAGTGGGTGAATGTAACTTTCGTACAGCACACCCAACACCAGATACACCGCCAGCAGCGCACCGAGAATCATGAACGGCTGGCTCTTCTGGGTCGCGGCGAACGCGTCGGCGGTACCGGCCATTTTCGCAATCACGTCTTCCGGCAAACCGAGTTTGGCAATCGCTCGTTCGATGGCGGCACTGCCCTGCTCTACCGTCACGCCTTCAGCCATGTCGAAGGAAATGTCTTCCGAGGCAAACTGACCTTCGTGGCTGACCCGGTCGTCTTCCAGGCTGCTCTCGTAGTGAGCGATGGTCGATAGCGGAATCCGCGCACCGTCAGCCGTGATCACTTGCACCTGCTTGAGCGTCACCGGATCTTGGGCGTACTTCGGATTGACCTCCATCACCACTTGGTACTGGTTGAGGCTGTCGTAGATCGTCGAAATCTGCCGCTGGCTGTACGCGTTATTGAGCACCGACGTGACCATGTCCATGTCCACGCCCAGACGCTTGGCCTGATCACGGTCGACGATCAATGTTATTTGCTGCGCGCCCTTGCCTTCACGGGCATCAATTGCGGTCAGCTCCGGCAGTGCGCGCAAAGCAGCCACCACTTTCGGATACCACTGGCGCAGCTCGCCCAGATCACCGCTTTGCAAGATGTAGCTGTACTGCGAAGTGGTCTGTTCGCGGCCGCCGCCGAATTGCAGGTCCTGATCGGCCATCAGCATCAATCGCGCGCCAGGCACTTGCGGCATTTCCTTGCGCAGGCGCTCGATGACTTTCTGTGCCGACAGGTTGCGCTCCTTGATCGGTTTCAGGCGCACCAGCATGAAGGCGTTGTTGGTGCCGTTGTTGCCGCCAATGAAACCGGCGACGCTTTCAACCGCCTCGTCCTTGAGCACAGCGCGACGGAAGATTTCCATTTTCGGCTGCATCACATTGAACGACAGACCGTCGTCACCGCGAACGAAACCGATCAACTGGCCGGTGTCCTGCTGCGGCATGAAGGTTTTCGGCACCACCACATACAGGGCGACGTTGACGCCAACGGTCACCAGCAAACTGAGCAAGGTCAGACGACGATGGCGCAACACCCAGTCGAGGCTGGTGGCGTACCTGGCGACCATCCAGTCGTTGGTTTTGCGGCTCCAGCGTTGCAGGCGGTTTTCCTGCCCAGGCGTGTGCGGCTTGAGCCAGCGGGCGCAGAGCATCGGGGTCAGCGTCAGCGAGACCACCAGCGAGACGACAATGGCCGCTGCCAACGTGATGGAGAATTCGCGGAACAGGCTCTCGATGATCCCGCCCATGAACAGAATCGACAAGAACACCGCCACCAGCGACACGTTCATCGACAGCAAGGTAAAACCGACTTCTTTCGCCCCGAGATACGCAGCCTGCATCGGCTTGACGCCTTCGTCGATGTGCCGGGAAATGTTCTCCAGCACCACGATGGCATCGTCCACCACCAGCCCAGTGGCCAGAATCAACGCCATCAGCGACAGGTTGTTCAGCGAGAAACCATAGAGGTACATCACCGCGAAGGTGCCGACCAGCGACACGGGCACTGCCAGCGTCGGAATCAGGGACGCTCGGAAATTACCAAGAAACAGGAACACCACCAGAATCACCAGTGCCACAGCGATCAGCAGCGTCATCTCCGCTTCGTGCAATGTCGCCTTGATCACGGGGGAGCGATCCATGGCCAGGTTGAGCTTCACGCTGGCCGGCAGCACCGCTTGCAGCGCGGGCAATTGCGCTTTGATCTCGTTGACCGTTTCGATGATGTTGGCACCGGCCTGCCGGTTGATCACCAGTAGCACCGCCGCGTCATCGTTGAAGAAACCGCTGTTGTAGCGATCCTCAACGCTGTCGCTGACCTTGGCCACGTCCTTGAGGCGCAACGCCGCACCGTCGGCGTAGTGGATGATCAGCGATTCGTAATCCTTGGCTTTCTCCAACTGGTCGTTGGCCTGAATCTGCCACAACCGCTGCCCGTCCTCGACCGAACCTTTGGGCCGGCGCACGTTGGCGTCGGCGATGGTCTTGCGCACATCGTCTAGCGCCACGCCGTACTGGTTCAGCGCCTGCGGTTCGAGTTCGATGCGTACAGCCGGCAGGGAGCTGCCGCCGATCTGCACCTCACCCACGCCCTGCACCTGCGAAAGACTCTGGGACAAAATGGTCGAGGCCAAATCGTAGAGCTGCCCCTTTTCCAGCACATCCGAGGTCAGCGACAGCACCATGATCGGCGCCTGCGACGGGTTGACCTTCTTGTAGGTCGGCATGCTGCGCATCCCGCTCGGCAACAAGTTGCGCGAAGCGTTGATCGCAGCCTGCACCTCCCGCGCGGCACCATTGATGTCGCGGTCGAGGTCAAATTGCAGAATGACCCGGGTTGAACCCTGGCTGGAACGGCTGCTCATGGTGTTGACGCCGGCAATCGCGCCGAACGAGCGCTCCAGTGGCGTCGCCACCGTAGACGCCATGACTTCCGGACTGGCACCGGGCAGGCTCGCCTGCACAACGATTACCGGGAAGTCCATTTGCGGCAGCGGCGATACCGGCAGCAGACCGAAGCTGACACCACCCAACAGCATGATCGCCAGGCTCAGCAGCATGGTCGCGACCGGGCGCTTGATGAAAGGGCCGGAGAGGTTCATGGCTGCTCTACCGGCTCCACGGCCGAAGGCGCGCGCCCCCAGCGACGACCGAGACGGTCGAAATACAGGTAGATCACCGGCGTGGTGAACAACGTCAGCACCTGACTCACCAGCAAGCCGCCAACCATCACCAGACCCAGCGGTTGGCGCAGCTCAGCGCCGGAACCGGTGGCGAGCATCAACGGTACCGCGCCGAACAATGCGGCCAGCGTGGTCATCAGGATCGGCCGGAAACGCAACAGCGCCGCCTGATAGATCGCCTCCTGCGGTGCCATGCCCTGATTGCGCTCGGCGTCGAGGGCGAAGTCGATCATCATGATCGCGTTTTTCTTGACGATACCGATCAGCAGGATGATGCCGATGATCGCGATCATGCCCAGGTCATTGCCGCTCAGCAGTAACGCCAGCAAGGCGCCGACCGCCGCTGACGGCAGAGTCGAGAGAATGGTGATCGGGTGAATGTAGCTCTCGTAAAGCACGCCCAGCACGATATACATGGTCACAACCGCCGCCAGAATCAGCAGCAAGGTGCTCGACAGCGAGGCTTGGAAGGCTTCGGCCGCGCCCTGGAATTGTGTCTGCACGCCAACCGGCATGCCGATGTCTTTCTGCACCTGTTCGATGACATCAACCGCATGCCCCAGCGCCACACCCGGCGCGAGGTTGAACGACATCATCACCGCCGGGAACTGGCCGATGTGAGTGATCGCCAGTTGTGCCTGACGCTGTTCGACATGGGCCAGACTCGACAACCGCACCTGCGCGCCATCGGTCGTTTTAACGTGAATCTGATCCAGCGCCTGCGGGCCGATCTTCTCTCCGGCCTGGGCTTGCAGGACCACGCGGTATTGGCTCGCCTGGGTGTAAATGGTCGAAATCTGCCGCTGGCCGAAGGCGTCGTACAGCGCATCGGTGATGTTTGCCACCGAAACGCCGAGCCGCGAGGCCGCATCACGGTCGATCACCAGGTAGACCTGCAAACCTTTGTCCTGCAAATCGCTGGCAACATCGGTCAGTTCCGGACGCTGCGCCAGTGCCTCGACCAGACGCCCGCTCCACAGGCTCAGCAGTTCGGAGTCCGGCGATGACATGCTGAACTGGTACTGGGTGCGGCTGACCCGGTCCTCGATGGTCAGGTCTTGCACCGGCTGCATATACAGGCGGATACCGACCAGTTTGGCGAGTGGCGGTTGCAGCCGTGCGATCACTTCGGTAGCCGACAGATCGCGCTCGCCGTGAGGCTTGAGATTGATCAGCAAGCGACCGCTGTTCAGCGTGGCGTTATCGCCGTCGACGCCGATGTAGGACGACAGGCTTTGCACCGCCGGATCTTCAAGAATAACCTTGGCCAGTTCCTGCTGACGCTCACTCATGGCGGCGAAAGAAATCGATTGCGGCGCCTCGGAAATGCCCTGAATCACGCCGGTGTCCTGCACCGGAAAGAAGCCCTTGGGCACAACCAAATAAAGGAACACAGTGAGCGCCAACGTGCCGATGGCTACCATCAGCGTCAGCGGCTGATGCTTGAGCACCCACTGCAATTTGCGCCCGTAGGCCGCAATCATCCAGTCGATGCACGCGCCGCTGGCTCGGTAAAAACGGCCCTGATCATGGGGCTCCGGTTCACGTTTGAGCAAGCGTGCGCACATCATCGGCGTCAGCGTGAGAGAGACCACAAGCGAAATCAGGATCGCCACGGCGAGGGTAATAGCGAATTCGCGGAACAGTCGCCCAACCACGTCCGCCATGAACAACAGCGGAATCAGCACCGCGATCAGCGACAACGTCAGAGAGATCAGGGTGAACCCGATCTGCTTGGCGCCCTTGAGCGCAGCTTGCATGGGGCTATCGCCCTCCTCGATGAAGCGCGCGATGTTTTCCAGCATCACGATCGCATCGTCGACCACAAAACCGGTGGCGATGGTCAGGGCCATCAATGTCAGGTTGTTGACCGAGAATCCAGCGAGGTACATCACGCCGAACGTACCGATCAGCGACAGCGGCACGGCCACCGATGGAATGATCGTCGCACTGGCACGGCGCAGGAACAGAAACGTCACCATGACCACCAGCGCGATAGCGATCAGCAGTTCGTGCTGCACGTCGGTGACCGAGGCGCGAATGGTTTGGGTACGGTCCGTCAGCACCGTTACATCGAGCCCGGCCGGGAGGTTGTCGGTGATGCTTGGGAGCAGCGCCTTGATCCGGTCGACCACCTCGATCACGTTGGCGCCCGGTTGACGCTGGATGTTCAGCAAAATCGCCTGATTCTGGTTGGCCCAAGCGGCCAGACGTTCGTTCTCGGCGCCGTCGACGATTTGCGCGACATCCTTGAGCCGTAACGGCGCGCCGTTCTTGTAGGCGAGGATCAGGTTGGCGTAGTCCTTCGGCGAGGTCAGTTGATCGTTGGCGTCGAGCATCGACACCCGCGTCGGGCCGTCGAAGTTGCCTTTGGGCTGGTTGACGTTGGAGGCGGCGATCAGGGTGCGCACGTCCGACAGGTTCAAGCTGTTGGCAGCCAGAGCCTCCGGGTTGACCTTGATCCGCACGGCCTGACGTTGACCGCCAGCGATGCTGACCATACCGACGCCGCTGATCTGGGCAATTTTCTGCGCCATGCGCGTATCGACCAGATCATTGAGTTTGGGCAGGAGCATGGTTTTCGAGGTGATCGCCAGGGTCAGCACCGGGGTGTCCGCCGGGTTGACCTTGTTGTACACCGGTGGCGCCGGCAAGTCGCTTGGCAGCAGATTGGTCGCGGCGTTGATCGCGGCTTGCACCTGCTGTTCGGCGACGTCCATGTTGATGTCGAGGCTGAAGCGCAAGGTCAGCACCGAGGCGCCGCCGGAACTGGTAGAAGCCATTTGAGTGAGGCCCGGCATTTGCCCGAACTGACGTTCAAGCGGCGCGGTGACGGCACTGGTCATCACGTCCGGGCTGGCGCCGGGATAGAGGGTCATGACGCGGATGGTCGGATAGTCGACCTGGGGCAGCGCCGACACTGGCAGCAAGCGGTACGCGATCAGGCCGGCCAAAACAATGGCCAGCATGCTCAGGGTGGTGGCTACCGGACGGAGGATGAACAGCCGCGAAATGTTCATGCGCCCTTCTTGGCCTTGTCGGTGACAGCGGCGTCAGTACGCGTGGCAGCGGATTGGCCTTGCAAGTGTTCGGTCGGGGTGGTGGGCACCTGATTGCTGTCGTTGACCACCTCGACCTCACTGCCCTCTTTCAGACGGTCGGTGCCTTCGAGCACCACACGATTACCAGCGGCGAGGCCTTCGGTGATAACCGTGTTTTCGCCGTCACTGGCGCCGACCTTCAATTGGCGAATAGTGACTTTCTTGTCGCCATCAAGCGCGTAAACGAACGTGCCGTTAGTGCCGAATTGAACGGCAGCGGACGGTACCAGCACCACACCTTTGAGGGTGTCGGCCAGCAAGTGAACGTTGACGAACTGGTTGGGAAACAGCGCCTGATCACGGTTATCGTAGCGGGCCTTGAATTTCAGAGTGCCGGTGGCCACGTCGATCTGGTTGTCGAGGCTTTGCAATACACCGCTGGCTTGCAGTTTGGTATCGCCGCGATCCCAGGCCTCGGCCGGCAGTTTGGCGCCGCTGCGGTAGCGGGCAAGCACGGTTTCGAGGCTGTTTTCCGGCAACGTGAAGGCGACGCTGATCGGCTGCGTCTGGGTGATTACCGCGAGGGACGTGGTGTCGTTGGCGGTCACCAGATTACCGACGTCTACCTGACGCAAGCCGACGCGACCGGTAATTGGCGCACGGATCTTGGTGAATTCGAGATTGAGCTTGGCGTCGTTGACTGCCGCCTGATTGGTCTTGACCGTGCCCAGATACTGGCCGACCAGCGCCTCGGCGGTGTCCAGAGTCTGCTTGGCGATGCTGTCTTCTTTGTACAACCCACGATAACGCTCGACATCGACCTTCGCGTTTTTCAACTGCGCCTGATTTTGCAGCAAGGTGCCCTCAGCCTGGAGCAAGGCGTTCTGGTACGGGCGCGGATCGATCTCGGCCAGCAAGTCGCCAGCCTTGACCATCTGGCCTTCTTCAAAATTGATCTTTACCAGTTCGCCACCCACCCGGCTGCGCACGTTGATGGTGTTGAGCGCGGTCACCGTGCCCAAAGCCTTGTAATACAGCGGGAAGTCGCCCGTGACGGCCGGCGCCACCCGCACCGGAACAGGCCCCGTGCCACCGCCGAAGCCCGGTCGCATCATCCCGGAACGCCCGGTATGACCGGCCGCCGCTTTCTCGTCGCCCTCCTTGTGGGCTGAACCGGCAGGCCAGAATTTCCAGCACAGGACGGCGATAACCAACAAGACAAGCAGGCTGATCAGCCAGCGACGGGCGTTGCGTGGGGACGATTGCATGGAGTGATTAACCATTGGGCGCGTGGGCTTCTTTTACGGGAGGCTGAACGATAAGCACTGGTGGGGATTAAGCAAAGCAGCTTTACCGGCAATTTACCTTCAACTTACGTTTCAAGGTGTGAGGCAAAACACTGATACACAAATGAAAACGGCCTGGACAGTGCCAGGCCGTTAACAATTGTAAAGCGCTTGTTTCAAAACATTTATTTCAAGACAGCGAGGGCCGCTTCGTAATTAGGCTCTTCAGCGATTTCCTTGACCAGTTCGCTGTGCAGAACGTTGTCGTTTTCATCCAGAACCACTACGGCACGGGCGGAGAGGCCTTTCAGCGGGCCGTCAGCGATGGCCACACCGTAGTTCTCGATGAACTCGACACCGCGCAAGGTCGACAGGTTCTGGACATTTTCCAGACCTTCAGCGCCGCAGAAGCGAGCCTGAGCGAACGGCAGGTCAGCCGAGATGCACAGCACCACGGTGTTGCTGATGTCGTTGGCCTGAGCGTTGAACTTGCGCACGGAGGTGGCGCAGGTCGGTGTGTCGACGCTTGGGAAGATGTTCAGCACTTTGCGCTTGCCGGCGAAGTCTTTCAGGGTGACATCCGACAGATTGCCGGCAACCAGGGAAAAGGCTGGCGCCTTGGAACCGGCTTGTGGCAACTGGCCGTTGACTTGAACCGGATTGCCTTTAAGGGTGACTTGAGCCATGACTTGAGTCCTTCTGAACGTTGTTGTTGAGCATACAAGAGGCCGAAGTTAAGCACGAAATTGTCCGACGACCTATGCCTTGACTGAAATTGTCATGTGCCGAAACGCAAAACTGCATACAACCCAAGTACTCAGTAGGCAGCTACACCGTTCCTATTGAAACTGAAATCGTATTGAGGAATGTTCCCGCATTCTTCAGCGAGTCTTCCTACATAGATTTTTTTCTGCCCTTGTTACCGTGCCCGCCAGTCTTCGCGAGCACAAACCAGGGACGGTTTCGACATCGCGCTCTTTTCCTCTTTGCTTAAGGATAAGCGTATGTTCCGGCCGGCCAATGCGGCGCATTTCTCGTTGCAGATTCCTGCTATCCGTCACGACTTCAAGGTGCTGGCCTTCAGCGGCACCGAAGCAATCAGCACGCTTTACGGCATCCACATTGAACTGGTCAGCGAGCACCCGGACTTCGATCTGGAGAGCTTGCTCAGCCAACCGGCGTTTCTGCAATTTGGCCATAACGGCGAAGGCATTCACGGGCGCATCGAAGACGTGCTGGTCGGCGAGGCCGGCAAGCGTCTGACTCGTTATCACCTGACGCTGGTGCCGGCGCTGCACTATTTGCAGTTCAGCCACGATCAGCGGATTTTCCAGCGCATGACCGTGCCGCAAATCATTGCCGAGGTGCTTGAGGGGCACGGCATTCAGGGCGATGCGTTTACCTTTCACGTCAGCTCCAGCGCCACTCGCGAATACTGCACGCAGTACTTTGAGTCCGACCTGGCATTCATCCAAAGGTTATGCGCCGAAGACGGTATCGCCTGGCACCACCAGCACTCACCGGACGGGCATTTGCTGGTGTTCACCGACGATCAGGTGTTCCTGCCCAAACTCGGTGCCACGCCGTATCAGCAGGATTCCGGGATGGTCGCCGAGCATTCGGTGGTCAGCCGTTTCAGTGTGCGAACCAGCACCCGCACCAGCACGGTCACCCGCCGCGACTATGACCTCGAACGCCCAAGCCTGCTGCTCGAAAGCCACTTCACCGCCGAGTTCACTCCGGCGCTGGAAGACTATCGCTACCCGCTGCTGATCGAGAGCGAGAAGTCCGGCAAGCAATTGGCCCGGCAGGCGCTGGAGCGCCATCGCAGCGACTATGAATTGGGTGATGGTCAAAGCGATCAGGCACATCTGCGCTGTGGCCATCTCTTCGAACTGACTGAGCACCCGCGCAAAAGCTGCAACGACCTGTGGTTGTTGCT